>DAORAG010000202.1:0-5735 GCA_035344095.1 Cyclobacteriaceae bacterium
AAGCGAAACTTGAACAGTATGATCCTGGGAGTATTTGCATCCATTTTCTATTACGTTGGAAATGGCGGTCTTCATCAGCTGGGCATCGCCCATCACACTCAGGTGACCATCATCCACGGAGTCAGAAAGAGAGATTTCAATCTTGTATTCTTTGGAATGCTTGATTAGTTCTTCCCGAACCTGCCACATCAACTCGTCTATCCGTAGTGGTTCAAGTTGCTTTTCATTGTCAAAATTGCTGGCTTGTGCCAATAATAATAGTCGGTTCGAAATGCTGTTCAGGTTCTTGATGTCTTCCAGGATAGATTGTACTGCAACTTTGTATTCTTCGGTAGTTCTGTCTTTCATCAAGAGAACCTCTAACTGTCCTGTGATAGCAGTGAGTGGCGTTCTAAGTTCGTGTGATGCATTAGCGATAAAATTCTTTTGTGTTTTGAATGCACGCTCCAACCTTTCCAGCATTTCATTAAAGGTGTGAGCAAGTTGGGCGATTTCATCTTTTCCGTTACCCTCATCCAGCCTTACATCCAGACTACTGATCGAAATATCCTGAACATTGGCGACCACGCGGGAAATTGGTTTCAGTGCTCTGCCGGAATATATGAATCCGGCAATGGTAACCACCACGATACTCGCGCAAAAAACTATAATAAGGATGAGTCTGAGGTTCTGAAGTTTCTTCAGTCCGTAGATGTCCGTAGCGCCTGTTACCACCACAAATCGATCGAACTCATCTGAAAACAAAAATCCCAGTACCTCGAATTCTCCCTGTGTAAATCTCACCTGATCTTCCAATCTGATTTTATCGAGAAGTTGATTGTCAATCACCAGTTCCTTCTCTTCATCAGTACTGAAGAGTATTTCGTTTTTATAGTTGTAAATGATAATCTTCTCCTTAGGCAGGCTCAAAGGATTATCCCGCTCAATCCTTCGAAGGAGTGAAGCGTCCACTTCCTCTACTTCAATTAAAAGTTTGGCTGTGTTGATAGCCTTGTTCATCAATCGACTATAGAAATCATCTTGCCTGTAGTCGGCAGAGGAATAGTAAATAGAGATGGAAGCTATGGTAATGATGATCGCAACAATCACTATAAAGAGCAAAGTGAGTTTGTTGCGAATGTTCATCTACTCTTCTTCAGTTAAGATATAGCCCATCCCAACCCGCGTGTGAATCAACTTGTTAGCGAAATCCCGGTCGATTTTTTTTCTGAGGATATTGACATATACATCCACTACATTGGTGCCGGTATCGAAGTTGATATCCCATACTTTTTCAGAAATATCCAATCTGGAAACGACCCGTCCTTTATTTCTTATGAAATACTCCAATAGACTGTACTCTTTGGCCGTGAGCTCGATTGTCTTGCCGCCCCTAATGGCAACTTTTTTATCCATGTCCAATTCCAGGTCAGCGATCTTTAGTCTGTTGCCTGGATCGTTGTTAGAATAAGACCGCCTCGTTAGCGCTTTAATGCGGACCATCAATTCTTTGAATTCAAATGGTTTTACCAGATAGTCATCAGCACCTGACTCAAATCCCGAAACCTTGTCGTCAGTAGTGCCTAGTGCAGTCAGCATTAGGATAGGTGTATTTGGCTTTGACTGCTTAATTCTTTTGCAAAGTTCAAGGCCATTGATCATCGGCATGATAATATCGAGGAGGATAATATTGTAGACATTAGAAAGCGCCAATCGTTCGCCAATTTGACCATCGTAGGCAACATCGACTTCACAATTTTGCTCCTCAAGCCCGCTTTTAATGAAAGCAGCAACCTTCGGTTCATCCTCCACAACCAGTATTTTCAGCTTATCCATTCTTTAAGTCAAAGATACAGTACATTAAACTATCATACCCAAATGTAATTTCCAGATAAGTCCTAACTTTCACGGTCAAATTTCAATAGGGTATGTTTGGTAAAGGTAAGGCTGCACTCGGATTCATCTTCGTTACACTCTTGATCGATGTGATTGGTTTTGGTATCATCATTCCAGTGATGCCAAAGCTGATTCAAGAGTTGACTGGTGCTACATTGAGTGTTGCCTCCAGTTATGGAGGTTGGCTTTTGTTTGCGTATGCATTCATGCAATTCATATGCGCTCCTATTGTTGGAAACCTCAGTGACCGATTTGGAAGACGGCCTGTATTGCTGGCCTCTCTGTTTGGTTTTGGAATAGATTATCTATTTCTCGCTTTTGCACCCACACTCGCTTGGTTGTTTGTCGGGCGATTTGTGGCAGGGGTAATGGGCGCAAGCTTTACCACAGCTTCAGCCTACATCGCAGACGTGAGCACGCCTGAAAAAAGAGCACAAAACTTTGGTATTATCGGTGCGGCCTTTGGACTAGGGTTCATCATTGGCCCGCTAATTGGAGGATTGGTGGGTGTGTACGGCACACGTATTCCATTTTTAGTTGCAGCGGGACTCACGCTAGTCAATTGGCTATACGGTTTTTTCATCTTACCTGAATCTCTATCACAGGAAAACAGACGCCAGTTTGAATGGAAGCGTGCTAACCCCGTGGGGTCATTGATCAGCCTAAAACGATTTCCAATTATCACAGGACTTATTGCTTCATTGGTGCTCCTTTATATTTCAGCACATGCTGTTCAAACCAATTGGTCGTATTATACTATCGAGAGATTTCATTGGGATGAGCGGATGATCGGGATATCGCTCACTGTCGTTGGGCTCGTGATGGCAATTGTACAAGGTGGGTTGATAAGAGTTATTATTCCGAAGTTAGGGCAGGAACGAAGTGTATATGTTGGATTAGGTCTTTATGCGTTGGGATACTTTCTTTACGCTATCAGTACACAGAGCTGGATGATGTTTGCAGTTACCGTGCCATACTGCCTTGGGGCCATTGCCGGTCCTGCGTTGCAGGGAATAATTTCAAATACTGTCCCTCGAAATGAACAGGGTGAACTTCAGGGAGCACTCACCAGTTTGATGAGCTTAACTGCGATCTTTGGGCCTCCATTGATGACTAATATTTTTTATCTGTTCACGAATGTAAATGCACCTATTTATCTGCCGGGTGCCCCAATGCTTTTGGGCGCGGTGCTTACCGTGATCAGTGCTCTATTGGCACGGAGAAGTTTGAAAAGAGCAATCTTAGCGAGAGCGGACTCGACAGTCGGAGGGAATAGTTAACCCTTTCAACTCAATACAGAATAGGAGATCAGCAGCTGGTCTCCTTTTTTCCAGCGTATCCATCCCGTGGGAACAATACGATCAGCAAGACCCACGGTTGACACCATGAGCCACTCACCTTTTACAGCTATAGGTCGCAGTTGTGCCCCCTGCACCGAAGCGATGATACTCGCCTGGTCCAATGCCTTGCTGCGAATTGGGTTTTTGTCTGTATCTAATACTTCTACAGCAACTACTCCGGTTAAAAACCTGCCCCAATCTTTGTATTCGACTGATTGTGCATCCAGCCAGAATGTTTGGCCGTTCATATTATTGACAATTACTTCAATCCAATTTTGAGAGTAGGTAACTACTCTAAATAGGAATTGATCATAGTCAAGTTTGATATATTCTGGCGCAAGCCATGGAGGAGCGGTTGCGATGTCGACATAGTGATCTCCTCGTGCAAAGGTGACGCTATCAATAGACTTATGGTGATCAGGCGCTGAGTCAAAGTCTGGTTTTGAATAGAAACGCAATGGACGATCAGGAGACAGGAATACTTGTGCAATGCCAATACCAGCCGGGAGTTTGAAGTTGGGATCAATTCGCTGGGCGTATGACCAGGCCGAAATGAAACAAAGGATAATCGAAATTGTACGGCTGTGCATTGGTACCAAGATTAGCTAATTCAATTGGGTCAGGAACTTATCGGCTGTACTTAGCAAGCTTACTTTTTTCTCTGAGGACATTTTGTCAAAATTTTTGATCAGCATTCCTATTCTATGGTTCTGCGACAACTTATCGCGATGAATATGCATAAATCGCCAAAAGAGCGAATCCCATGTCATTTGCCAATCGCCTTTCGGGAAGTCACTCATCTTATTTAGATAATTGCTCCCACTAAAATAAGGTTTAGTTGCCATTATGCCGCCATCAGCAAATTGGCTCATGCCATATACGTTGGGCACCATTACCCAATCATAGGCGTCAATGAACATTTCCATGAACCATCTGTACACCTCGTCCGGGTCGAATTAGCAAAGCAGCATAAAGTTGCCGAGTATCATCAGCCGCTCAATGTGATGACAATATCCGGTCTTAAGTATTTTTTTAATAGTCGTGTCTACCGGTAAGATGCCAGTGCTTCCTGTGTAGAATGATTTTGGAATCTTTCTTTTGAAACCCCAATAGTTGGTAGTGCGCTGAAGGGTGCCGCGATAAATGTAGATACCGCGAATAAACTCTCTCCAACCGATGAGTTGTCTGACAAAACCTTCAATCGAGTTTATGGGAATATCATGCTCTTCAGCATACGCTAACGTTTCTCTAAGAATGGCTGATGGAGTGATGAGCCCGATATTGAGTGGTGGCGTCAACACACTGTGGTTCAGAAAGTGTTCTTTACTTACGATCGCATCTTCGTAGATCCCAAACTCACTAAATCTTTCAATCAGGAATTGTTTTAACCAAGTTCTGGCATCTTCATGCGATATCGGATAAATAAATTCTGCGGCCTCACCTGGATTATTGGGAAACCATTTTTCTACGTAGGCTTCTGCTTCAGAAATAAATTCGCTTTTAATAGCTGCTTTGAGTTGTGGAGGCTTTTTGTTTTTTGGATATCGTTTTCTGTTTTCGTCATCATAGCTCCATTTGCCACCTGATGGCTCTCCGTTGTGGGTTAGCAAAATATTCCTTTGCTTTCTTTGTCGGATGTACCAGTCGTTTTGTAGAAATTTTTTCTTCTTCTGATGAAAGAAAAAGACCAGTTCTTCCTGACTATTGAGGAAGGCTGGAGAACGGTACCATTTCAGTTGCACATTGTGTTGACGGCACATCTTTACTATTCTTTTCTCAAGCCAGTCGTCATGCACATCTACGCAGTGAATTATAGATACCTTTTTATCGGAGAGATGTTGAATCAGTTTTGCTGAATCAGCAATAGGTTTATGGAATTCTATGTAAGTCGTGTCTATACGTTTGGTGGAGAGCCATGATTGATAGTACTTCATGCTGGCCCTGTGCAGTACCAGTTTCTGTTTGTGAAACAAGTACTGCTCGAAAAACAATGGTTCTTCAACGATATAGTGATGGGTATTGACAGGAAGTGGACCTTCTTCAAAAAGTTGATGTGGGAAAACCAGGCTTACTTCCATCAATCGATGTTGCGTTTATTTCTTCGACACCGTTCGCTGCAATACCTGACGGATTCCCAATCCTTAGCCCATTTCCTGCGCCAGGTAAACGGACGTTTGCAAACCAAACATACTTTTTCAGGCAATAATGACTTTTTCATTTAGCCAACTGAAATGGCTTTTACATTGTGACCCGGTGTGGAAATTTACTTTTTATTCTTTCTCGCAGTCTCTATCTGATCCAATACGGCTTGTGCTTCGGCCTGCTTTTGGTCGCTGGCCATGCGATTGGTCGTTGATAATCTGTACGCTTCCTCCAACAGCTTGCGATATTTCTCCATAAGGATTTCTTCCTGAGATTTTCGTTTGAACCAATTCAGCATATGTTAAACTTTTAGATTTGAAATACCTCCGTCTACGTGAAGAACCTGGCCTGTAATCCAATCGGCCCTGTCAGATAGAA
>DAORAG010000203.1:0-5720 GCA_035344095.1 Cyclobacteriaceae bacterium
ATGTTGTGGACTGGGAGACGGGAACGGTTCAGATATTCAACGGAGCGACAGGGAGTTTCATCAGGAACTTTATCACCGGGCTTACCAAGGTGGAAGGATTTGCTTTCGATAATGACGGCAATCTTTACCTCTGCGATTGGGTAAAGAACTCGATCAATCAATACGATGCATCGGGAAATTTAAAGGCCACCATTATTAAAAACAGTGGCCTTTCTCAGCCTAACAGCATTGCGATCAGGCAAAAGTAGTTTTGTTACTTCAGTTGCGAAAAGTCGAAGTCAGTTTCCAGAAACTTCGTGGTGAACTTTCCTGAACGGAAGATGGCGTTATCCATTAGCTTAAGATGGAATGGGATAGTAGTCTTAATCCCTTCAATCACAAATTCGCTTAATGCGCGCTTCATTCGGGTAATCACTTCTTCGCGAGATTGGCCGCTTACGATAAGTTTAGCGATCATCGAATCGTAATTAGGAGGAATGGTATAGCCAGCATAAACGTGACTGTCAACACGCACGCCATGGCCTCCCGGAAGGTGAAGGTTCAAAATTTTGCCAGGAGATGGCCTGAATCCATTTGCTGGATCCTCGGCATTGATGCGACACTCCATTGCAAAAAGATTAGGGAAGTAGTTCTTTCCGGAAATAGGTACCCCGGCAGCTACTTTGATCTGCTCTTTAATTAGATCATAGTCGGTTACTTCCTCTGTGATGGGATGCTCAACCTGAATACGGGTATTCATTTCCATGAAATAGAAGTCCCCGTGTTTATCAACAAGAAACTCTATCGTTCCAGCACCTTCGTAATTGATGGCTTGTGCTCCCTTAATAGCAGCTTCTCCCATTTTCTCGCGCAGCTCCTGAGAAACGATTGGAGATGGCGTTTCTTCAACCAGTTTCTGATGACGTCTTTGTACCGAACAATCGCGCTCGGATAGGTGACAAACTTTTCCGTATTGATCACCCACCACTTGAATTTCAATATGGCGGGGCTCCTCAACAAATTTCTCAAGGTAAAGACCATCGTTGCCAAAGGCTGCAGCGGATTCTCTCTTAGCATCATCCCATGCTTTTTTGAACTCGCTCTCCTCGTTGATAATGCGCATTCCTTTTCCACCGCCACCAGCTGTTGCCTTTACGATCACCGGGTACTTTATCTGTTTGGCAAGCTTAATTCCCTGTTCCATCGACTCAAGCAATCCGTCAGATCCGGGGATGGTTGGCACTCCTGCTTTTTTCATCGTGTCCTTCGCAGTTGACTTGTCACCCATCAGGCGAATCATCTCTGGCGTTGGTCCGATAAATTTGATGCCATACTCATGACATACAGATGAGAACTCCTCATTCTCGGAAAGAAATCCGTAGCCAGGATGGATGGCATCAGCGTTGGTGATCTCTGCTGCTGAGATAATTCTTGGAATGTTGAGATAAGAGTCTTTGCTGGGAGGTCCACCGATACAAACGGCCTCGTCCGCGAAGCGAACATGTAAACTTTCGCGGTCGGCTGTTGAGTAGACTGCCACCGTCTTAATGTCCATCTCTTTGCAAGTGCGAATGACGCGCAATGCAATTTCTCCTCTGTTAGCTATTAATATTTTTTTAAACACGATCTTTCAATTAGTTAATCCAGATGAAAACCAGCAAGAAAGTTGTGATGCCTAGTCAGGCTCTACAAGGAAAAGAACCTGCTCGTACTCCACAGGTGATGAATTATCCACCATCACCTTAACCACCGTTCCGGAAACTTCGGATTCGATCTCGTTAAAGAGTTTCATCGCCTCGATGATGCAAACGGTCTGCCCTTTGGTGATCTTATCTCCAACAGAAACAAATGGAGGAGTATCAGGGTTGGACGACCGGTAGAACGTTCCAATCATTGGCGACTTGATTTCTATGGTCTTTGAACCAGAAGCCGCTGGAGCTGGTGTCGGACTGGCTGCTGGTGCTGGACTTGCAGCCGGAGCAGCCACCGAAGGTTGTACTACCGGAGGTGCCGCCACGATTGGGGCAGCTGCTGACTTAAGAACTTTTTGATCAGGTTCTCTTTTCACGTGCAGCTTTAGTTCTTTTGTTTCAATATCTACTTCGTTGAGTCCAGAGTGGGCAATGAAGTCAATGAGGTCCCTGATTTCTGAAGTTTTCATTTCTGATGAGTTTTGAACTGTAGTTTTTTTTGAAGCAACACTTGTTGCCTTCCTGGGTGCTTCTTTTTTTGTTGTCTTTGCCATAAGTTACTTAACTCGTTCCATGTATTCGCCTGTAGCGGTACTAATCTTGATATTATCACCTGTATTGATAAAAAGAGGCACACGTACTTCTGCACCTGTTTCTACTGTTGCCGGCTTGAGTGTTCTCGTAGCTGTATCGCCAGAAAGGCCTGGCTCTGTATAAGTGACATTCAGGATGACGTGTGCTGGAGGATCTGCGGTGATCGGTTCCGTTCCGTTTTCGAATGCAATGATAAGGGTAACTCCTTCTTTCAAAAACTTAAAAGTGTCTCCCAATAAAACCTTGTCAAGATAAATTTGTTCGAAAGTCTGATTGTCCATGCACACGAGACTTTCTCCTTCTTCGTAGAGATATTGATATTCTTTGGTTTCTACACGGAGTAGATCAACAGCATCACCAGGACGGAACCTGTTTTCAACAATCTTACCTGTTCGTACATTTCGCATCTTCACCTGATAAAACGCGCGCAGGTTTCCAGGTGTACGATGTAATAATTCTTCCACCTTTACCACTTCACCGTTGTACCGAATAAAATTCCCTTTACTTAAATCAGAAACGTTTGCCATAAAAAAATCAGCCTATAATTTACAAATCAATAGAATAATATCAAGGTTACTTATTTTGAGTCGTAAGCCCATTTCACGTAGATCGCTCCCCACGTAAATCCACCTCCAAACGCAGCGATCACAAGGTTGTCTCCTTTTTTCAGTTGACTTTCATAATCCCACAGCAGCAATGGAATTGTTCCACCGGTGGTATTACCATACTTTTCGATATTCATCATCACTTTATCCTCAGTTATTCCCATCCTGGAGGCAGTAGCGTCAATAATTCTTTTGTTGGCCTGATGTGGTACCAACCAGGAGATGTCGTCTGCTTTGAGGTGGTTGCGGTCCATAATTTTGGCAGCAAAGTCAGCCATATTAGTCACAGCAAATTTGAACACAGCCGAACCTTCCTGATAAACGAAGTGCTGTCTGGCATCTACTGATTCATGGGTGGCAGGAATTCTGCTGCCGCCTGCTTTCATATGAAGGAACTGCGCGCCTGTGCCATCACTTTTGTGAATAGAGTCAACAATACCAACATCATCCGTAGTTGGCTCAAGCAATACACAGCCCGCACCGTCACCAAAGATGATGCATGTAGTGCGATCAGTGTAATCAAGAATGGCCGACATCTTGTCGCCTCCGATTACAACAACCTTTTTGTACGCGCCTGACTCGATGAATTGTGCTCCCGTAGTAAGTGCATAGATAAAGCCAGAACATGCAGCACCCACGTCAAAACTGAATGCATTAACGGCACCTACTTCTGCAGCCACCAGGTTCGCTGCCGCAGGAAAAGGCATATCGGGTGTGATGGTGGCAAAGATGATAAGGTCAATTTCCTTTGGATCGATGCCCGTCTTAGCAATCATATTTTGTACGGCCTTGGCGCCCATATAGGAAACTCCAAGGTTCTCACCCTTGAGTATCCTCCGTTCCTTTATACCGGTGCGGCTGGTAATCCACTCGTCACTGGTCTCCACCATTGTTTCAAGTTCCTGATTGGTGAGGATGTAATCTGGCACATATCCACCTACTCCGGTAATGGCTGCTCTGACTTTGCTCATGGTTTCGTTCTTCTGGTGTGGTATTGTTAAAAAAACAAATGCCCGATTGAATCAATCGAGCATTCGATAAAATAATCCCTTTAGTTCTTGTTATGCTTCAACAAAAGGATCATGCTGTTTTCCTTTTCAGAAAGACTCGGCATGAATTAAGCCAGAACTTCTTTTTCCATTACTACATTTCCTCTGTAGTAAAGTTTCCCTTCCAGCCAAAAGGCGCGGTGGGGGAGATGTTGCTCACCTGTGGTGGGGCAAACTGTAAATTGTTTTGGTTCTGCTTTATAGTGTGTTCTTCTTTTATCCCTTCTTGTCTTCGAGATTTTTCGTTTTGGATGTGCCATGCCTAAATTGTTTTACTTTAACTTCTTTAACTTATCCCACATTGGGTTTACTTCCTCTTCTTTTTGTTCTTCATCTGTAGAAGAACTGTATACCATTTTACCTTCTTCCGTTTCGTCCTCCTCCTGAAACCGGGGGTGTAACTTTTTCATCGGAATTGCCAAACCGATAAACTCATATACCAATTGCCCCAGATCCAGGCTGGTGCGATCTCTGTTGATTACCGTGATCTCATCAGTCAAATCCTCCTCCTCTTCGCCATATTTGAAGATCATCTTCCTATCCATCTTAATGGGATAGTCAAATTCCTCCAGGCTTCGATCACAGGTAAGCCGAATGCTACCGTTAATTTTAAGCTCAGTTTCGATGAACGTCTCATGCTTATCGAGCATGACATCTACCTCAAATTTCCCCCCAGGAACGAATCCGTGCCCATATTCCTCCAAAAAACGGTCATCCAGCGAAAAACTGAAATGATGGGCCTTCAACTCCAGCCCCACGATATTTATGCTCAGTGGCTTCACGCTGGGGTACACTTAAAATTAGCGGGCAAATTTATCACGATTTACCGGATTTTCCCCTAGCGACTGCGAAATTCTTGGCTGCTGCCTAACCCTTGTTTGGGGCGATTATACATATTCGGCAAATATCCGGCTCCGCAGTTGCTCTTTGGGTAACGTATTTCGCTGATCGACCATGAAATCGACAACATTCTTCTTAAAACCCAGTTTAATGGCTATTCCCCGACAGAAGATCAATTCACTTTCAAAAAGCTTGTGATCTGCAAAAATGAGCTCAATACAGGCATTTAAGTATTGGAATTTTTGCTCGTCAGACAGGGCGCCAAGTGATCCAATGGCCTCTGGATTGCGTATCAGGTCATTAACCACTTCCTCAGGAAAATTGCGGTCTTTGGCGATCTTGAAGATCATTTCCCGCTCCGCTTTAGCAAAATGCTTGTCCGCCTCTGCCAGTTGAATGAGAATGTTGAGTTGTTTTTTGGTTACGATATCCATTTTGAACGGTTAGTTCAAAACTACTAATTATCGCCCGCTAATTGAACTAAGGGAAGCTCACATCTTACATGGGAATGACTTTCTTACTTTTCGGCCAATTGTACAGCCCTATGTTGGGCAATATCCGCAGCCAGGTATATCGCCTGTCTCATAGAATTTTCATCTGCCAGGTTTTTGCCGGCAATATTGTAGGCCGTACCGTGATCTGGAGAGGTCCGAATCACCGGAAGACCAGCTGTAAAGTTTACTCCAGTATCGAAAGCAAGTGATTTGAATGGTACCAGACCTTGATCATGATACATTGCTATTACGCCATCGTATTTCCTGTGTAAGCCTGCAGCAAAGAAGCCGTCTGCCGGGAAGGGTCCGAAAATAAGTTTGCCCCGGTTTTTCAGGTCGCTGATGACGGGTTTAATGATTTGGTTCTCTTCGTCACCGATCAAGCCTTCATCACCTGCGTGTGGATTCAGCCCTAGTACGGCTATTCGCGGCTTGTTAATGCTGAAATCATTTTTAAGCGACATCTCC
>DAORAG010000204.1:0-5713 GCA_035344095.1 Cyclobacteriaceae bacterium
CTTTCCGAGGTACTCCTTCTGGTCATCAGTCAAATTATCATTTGACATATTCATGAGTTGGATCAATGCAAAAATTCGATTGAACGGACCCTTCAAGTCGTGTGATACAACCCCGATGATCTGTTGTTTCTCAATGTTAAGCTCACTCAGCTGCTGATTTTGGCGCGCGAAGGCCACATTTTGCTTGTGAATCTCAACACTCTGTTCGGTAATGATTTTATGCTGACGCTTTAGAATATAATAGGCCCTGACTTGAAGCAGGATAACCAGCAGCAATAGTAACGCGAGGAATATGGAACCAGTAGTGATCACTTCTTCGTCAATGGACGTTGAAAATAACCACTAATGTTATGGAATCAAATGACCTAAAGTCTTAGGCGCACCTCTCTTTTGTAGTCAACGGGAATTTTGAAGGGGAAACCCCTTACAGCCACCTTGATATGGCCCACATAGCGAAGTTCATATTTTTTCCCTCCTATCAAACTCATCAGGGCATCCACGAGTCCAATTTCCTTAATGGACAGTTGTACTTCCACCGGTACAGTAAATTCAGACCTGGCTTTCACCAATGACTTTAGTTTCTGATCAACTCGCGCTGATTTTTTGCCATCAATGTAGATGTCCATCTCGATTTCCTTAAGTCTCATGCGCAGCTGATTGGGATTATAAAACCTCGCATCTGCTTTCAGAATCGGATCGATTCCATTGCCAGGGCTCAGTTCAATATTTTCGACAGCTCTGAAGACCACCTGCTCTTTTGGAGCACATGAGGCCATGATCAACAATGTGAAAAGCCAAAGGCGTGTACGAATCATATTTACCAATTCTATTGGCAAGACTGTTAAAAAGATTTTTTGTTACAGGCCTTACTAGTTGGGAAAGAGTGACTTGTCAATCCTGGGGATTAGCTTTATCGCATTTTTGTAATAAACCTTTTTCAGTACTTCATCAGAAAGGCCTATCCCATACATACGCCAAAAAGCATGGTACCTTTTGTGATAGGGGAAGTATTCGTCTTCAGTCTCCAAAACTCTGAAATAGGTCTCGTACTCCTCTGGCACCCAACTGTCCTTTCCAAACAGCACCCGGTCCTGATACTTGGTAATGAATGCATTCGCAGCACGAGGTTGACGACCCAACTCAGCAATCACAGCCCCAATCTCGGTATACATATTGGGAAACTGGTCCATCAACTCACCAAGTCTCTTCAGGTCACTGCCATACCAGCCGAGGTGTGCGTTGATAAACTTAGTCTTGGGATGTTTTTTAAAAATGTTATGCTGCTCGGCAATTATCATTTCCCAGGATACCGGATCATTATCATGTCTGCGTCCAGGATGTGTTTTTAGCTCCAACCATCGTTCATTCTGATTGTCGATGGGTTGCCAAAATTGTTTTGGGTCTGCAGCGTGTATCAATACCGGTATACCCAACTCGCCACACTTGGCCCATACCGGATCAATCCGAGGATCATCAATATGAATGCGATCACCTTTGCTGTCTTTCGAAAACATTCCCAGCGACTTATAAATCTTTAATCCACTTGCGCCTTTCTTTACATCGTCTTCCAGTTGTTTTACTGTGCGCTTTGTCCAGTCATCGTCATCAATGCCGCTGAAGTCAACATTGGTGAAGACCAGAAAGCGATTGGGGTAATGATCTTTTACGTTTTTGAGTGAATTGTCAAGATGCTCTGTACTTCCCCTTCCACGGCCACTCAGGTTTGTCATTACAGCCATATTCATTTTATCCATCTCGCTTATCAAATTGCCCAAGTCCATTGTTGGCATACCAAACTGGTGGTTGTGAATATCAACAAATGGAAACTTAGCACGAGTAACATGATGCTCGGGAACAACCAATGAAGAAGGTGGATCGTAGTCTTCAAAATCCATCTTCATATCCAATGGTCTCTCTTGCGCACAAGCCATCAGGGTAGCTATCAATAAAAAAACTGAAAGGGTAAACTTAGACATCATCTATTTGAGGTTTGACAAATATAAACGAACCAAAAAATCAATAGTTCACAAATCCATGCAAGTGGTGTACCTGTATGTGATCCAGCCCACCGAACATAACCGAATTAGCCAAAAAAAGTCCAAATAATGCTGAATTGTGCAAAAAAGCTCCAAAACTTAAGGTGACGCCAGCGGGCAGCTAAACCCGGAACGGTTTTTGGAATCAAATCGATACCATGCGAAAGGTGATAACGTTTCTACTTTTTCTGATGCTTGTACTGATGTCATTGCTGAGCGCTGAATCCGACAGCAAAAGCAAAACTCAGTTCGAGGCGAGGCAAACGCGTATGAACATTTCTTTCTAACTTGGAGTTTTCAAAATCACCTCATTGATGAGACTTACTGTTCTTTTTCTTGTTTTAATGCCTGTGATTGGCTTCACACAACCAACGGATGCAGCATTGGCTGGCGCAAAGAAGAAGCTGGAGGCAAAAGATTTTAATGGTGCCAAAGCCGAGGCGTCAAAACTGCTTGAGTCAAATCCAAAAAATAAGTTGGCCCTCTCACTTCGAGGGCAAGCGCGAATGGGTCTCGAAGACTTCTATGGTGCAATAGCCGATTTCACGTTTGCGCTGGAGATAGATTCTACGTTTGCGGAGGCTTTTAACTTCAGAGGAGAATCAAAAATTGGACTGGGCGATGACTACGGAGCAATTGAAGATCTTGATAAAGCGATTCGATTCAACCCTAAATACACAGATGCATTTACCAATCGTGGTTTTGCGAAGTATAATATTGGTGAGCTGCAAGAATCTTATTTTGATTTTTCAAAAGCGCTGGAGATTGGCCCGCCAGATGCAGACAAGTATTTCAACCGCGGGGTAGTGAAGTCTGAACTCGGTGAATTTGTGAGTGCGATTGATGATTACAGTAAAGCAATAGAGCTTGATAAGGAGGACGCTTCTCTTTACAATTATCGTGGCGTGGCTTATTACAATACCGACACCTACGACAAGGCCTTACAGGATTATGACAAGGCCATTAAGCTAGATCCAAATGACCCACTGAAGTACGAAAACAGGGCTCTCGCTCGCAGTGCAAATGAAGACTTGAAAGGAGCAATGGAGGACTACAACAAATCCATTGAATTGGATGGCGAAGATCCAGAGACCTACAATCTAAGAGGAGTACTAAAGTATGCGATGGAAGACTTTGATGGAGCTATTACTGATTATACCAAGGCGATAGAACTTGATCCGACCAACCCCACCTACTACGACAATCGCGCCTTAGGGTACACCGAAAAAGAAAATTACACCAGCGCTGTTGACGACTACACTTCTTCGATACAACTCTACCCTGATGATCCCGAAACTTATTTGCAGCGTGGCCTCGTAAAATTGTTGATGAACAACAATTATGATGGCTGCCTTGACCTCAAGCATGCAGAAGAGCTGGGCTCTCCTGATGCTAAGGCTGTAATAAAAAAGAGTTGTAAGTAGTTCTTCCTATTTCTTGACCACCAGGGTCTTTGCTATAATGTCATGAAGGCCTTGCTTCTTTTCTGTAAAGCCTACCATAATATATCCTATCATCAAGATCATACTTGATATGATCTTGCAAAGATTCCTTACCAACGCTTTTACAAAATCCAGTTTCCCTCCACTTTCATCGGTAACAATAAGCCCCAACGCAAGCTTGCCAACCGTTGCCTGGTATTTTGATGACTCCATCAATGTAAAATAAAGCACAACCAGGATGGTGGTTAACAATGCAGTTGCACTTGCAGCCGCTACTGCACCCATTATCATTCCCATCATGTCCGATTCACTCATGGACTCCATACTATTCGCGTTTTGCACAAATGTAATTCCTACAGCTGCCAGAATTGGGATGGCAATAAATGCCTGCACAACCCAGATAATAATATAGTCAATAATGTAGGCTACGAATCGAAGCCAGAAGCCTGCGTACTCTTTCATAGTAATTTGGGGTTTGGTTTAAGGTAAAGGTCTTCATGAAGGTAATGAAACCACGCTTTAAGATCAAATTGACAACAATGCAGGATCGTTTGATTATCTTGAGTTATGAATGCGCGGATTCAAAAGCGATTGGATAAGATCGAACGGTTAACTCTCGAGCTACAACAAAAAACCAAACCGTTTGAACATAAATTCAATCACAAACCCGACACAGTTTCCTGGTCACTTCATCAGGTGCTTGCTCATCTCGTAGCGGCAGAAAAACTATCCGTTCAGTACCTGTCAAAAAAGATCAATGGAATTAATGAAGTGGGAAACACTGGCGTTTATGAAGAAGCGAAAATGGTGGTTGTCAAACTTTCTCAACGGCTGCCATTTAAATTCAAAGCGCCTACCCGTGTAGTCGAAAGTACATCGGCTTATGATAGCCATGAGTCTCTTTTTAAAGATTGGCATCTTACAAGGGAATCGCTGAAACAGTTGTTGGAAACTATCGAAGATCGAAATGTGAAGAAAAAAGTGTTCAAGCACATCATAGCCGGTAAGCTCAACGTATTGCATGCCATAGATTTCATGTACGAACACATCAATCACCATTTGCCACAGATTAACCGCCTTTTGAAATAACTATCTAAGGTTAATCACATCTCTCTCCTTTACTCTACGAAAGTCTTACTAGCTTTCGAGATAAATTTTTTATGCTATGCGCAAATTTTTCATCATTTGCTTTCTAAGCTTCACCATCGTGCTTGCTTTCGGGCAGTCGTCCTTACAAAGTCCGGAACAATTTCTCGGATACGAGTTGGGCGACAGATTCACGCGACATCATCGGGTGGTTGAATATTTTCAACAAGTGGCTGCGGCCCGACCAAACAACGTCAAAATCATCCAATACGGAGAAACCTATGAACATCGCCCGTTGATTGTGGCCGTGGTGGCCTCCGATGACAATTTCAAAAAACTTGATCAGATCAGGATGGATAACCTGCGCAGAACAGGTTTTGAACAAGGCACGCCTTCTACCAATGTAGCTTTGGTATGGCTGAGTTACAATGTCCACGGCAACGAGGCGAACTCAACTGAAGCGTCTATGAAAACACTTCATGCGTTCGCAGACCCATCGAATGCGAGAACACAGGAATGGTTGAAGAACACAGTTGTAATCCTTGATCCTTGCATCAATCCAGATGGAAGAGATCGCTATGCAAATTTCTACAATCAATATGGTAACTATCCACCAAACCCAAGTATTGACTCAAAAGAGCACCGCGAGCCCTGGCCGGGCGGAAGGGCAAATCACTATCTGTTTGACCTAAATCGCGACTGGGCATGGCAAACGCAAACCGAATCGCAAGCGAGGATAAAACTTTACAATCAGTGGATGCCTCACGTTCATGTTGATTTTCACGAACAATTTTATAACAATCCATACTACTTCGCGCCAGCTGCTGAGCCTCTACACGAAGTTATTTCCAAATGGCAGCGCGAGTTTGAGACGATGATCGGAAAGAACAACGCGAAGTACTTCGATGAACAAGGCTGGCTGTACTTTACAAAAGAGCGCTTCGATCTCTATTATCCGAGCTATGGTGATACCTATCCGACCTACAGTGGAGCGATTGGTATGACTTATGAGCAAGGGGGCCACGGCTTTGGTGGATTGACGGTGACAACTAAAGAAGGTGATGAGCTCACACTGAAAGATCGTCTAACACATCACTTCACTAATGGCCTATCAACGGTCGAGGTCACATCAAAGAATGCGGCACGCGT
>DAORAG010000205.1:0-5701 GCA_035344095.1 Cyclobacteriaceae bacterium
TCAACGATCCTTATGTGGATCACTATTTGAGATATCCTGGTTTCCGTTACTTCCCCGTTGTTGGCGTAAGTTGGACTCAGGCAAACAACTATGCCGTATGGAGAACCAGAGCGGTAAACGTTCAGCTGGCATCTGAATCTGGCGAAGAGTATGCTGAAACTGATGGCCGCATTCCTTTGGAATCGGGGATCGTTATACCTGCCTACAGACTTCCTACCGAAGCGGAATGGGAATATGCTGCTCAAGCCTTGATCGGAACACAATGGTTGGAAGAAATGCAAACCCACCAGCGTATATATCCTTGGGATGGTCACGCGTTGCGTAATCCTTACGGAAAGCAAATGGGTTTCTTCCTGGCTAACTTCAAGCGTGGCCGTGGTGACTATGCCGGTATCGCGGGTCGCTTGAATGATGGTGCCTTGATCACCTCATATATCTATGAGTTCCCGCCTAACGACTACGGTTTGTATAATATGGCCGGAAACGTAAGCGAGTGGGTTATGGACGTGTATCGCCCGATGTCTTATCAGGATTTTGATGATCTTAATCCAATCAGAAGGGACGGCTTCCTTGATGATGTTAGAGGCTACAATAGCAACTCAGAACAAAACCCTCAAGGCTTTACCTCTTTGATCACGGACAAAGCTCGTGTATACAAAGGTGGTTCATGGAAAGATGTTGCCTACTGGATGTCACCTGGTACAAGAAGATATCTGGATCAGGATTCTGCAACAGCAACCATCGGTTTCCGCTGCGCCATGATCCGTGCTGGATCCAACTACTAGAGAGAATTTATCTTAAAATAAAAGAAAAACCCTGTCGAACAACGGCAGGGTTTTTTATTGCGCTTGGTTATGAGCGCTGAGCCTCAGCAATACATGCGACACTTAGCGAATTGCAACCTTCATCCAGTAAGTGCCGGCCGCAAGCCTCCAGCGTTGCTCCTGTTGTGATCACATCATCAACCAGAAGAATTCGCTTGGCCCTAAGCGCGTCCGTATTGGCAATTGAAAAGACATCTTTCACGTTCTCCCAGCGCTCTGTCTTCGTTTTCCGGGTTTGTGTTTTGGTGCTGGCCTTTCGATACGATATGGATTCATCCCATGGCACCCCTAGCGAATAACTGAGTCCTTCGGCAAATTTTGCGCTTTGATTATATCCCCTCTTACGCTTCCTTGAAGCATGAAGTGGCACGGGCACTATCACGTCAAAGGCTTCTGCCAGCCCAGAATGTTTTAACTCTTGCCCAAATACTTTACCAAGCTTTACCCCTATCTCAGGATGCTGATTGTATTTAAGTTGGTGCAGCATCTTCTGAACGATGCCTTCTTTTTTCAATTTAAGAAATGCTATTCCATAGGTCAGTTGCAGCCTTCCCGCAAGCTTATCAATTACAGGATTGTCTTCCAGAGAATAGTTGGTTTTCGGCAGGTCAATGATACACCTTGTACACAACGTCTCTTCGCCACCGACCAATGAATTGCTGCAAGCAAGACAATACCGTGGAAAAAACAATGAAACAAAGTCAGCTACTATGCTCATGTTTTTCGCTCGTTTGATTTCACCTTGAATGCGATCATATTTGCAGCCTAACCTGATTGTTTATGAGCCTGGTAGAGCAATTTAATGATTACCGAAGCAAGATGAATGAAAAGATTCTGGCCTCGGATAGCCTGATCATCAAACGAATCTTCAACCTTGACACCAACGCTTACGCTGAGGGTGCGCTGGATGTGAAGTCAAAGGAGCTTATTGGCCTTACCTGTTCTTTGGTACTCCGATGCGATGACTGTGTAAAGTACCATTTGGGCAAGTGCAAAGAAATTGGCTTTTCTACCGAAGAAGTGCACGAGGCCATGGGTGTGGCTACTTTGGTGGGTGGCACTATTGTGATCCCGCACCTTCGAAGGGCATACGAATACTGGGAGGAACTTCAGAATGTATAAACGCGACCTCGAACTTGACAAGAAATGGGCGTGGCTCCTTGGGGAGTTGGGAAAACACCTGGGAAAAAAGCCCAAAGACCTGAATGGTGTTTTATTTCTTATTGGCGTTCAGGAGCTGGGCAAGGGAAGCGGTCGGTTCTCAAAAGAAGAAAAACAAGACCTGATGCACATCGCCATCTGTAAAGTGTTGAGCCTTTCTGGCTATTATCAGCTAGAAGGTATCGATCAGGACGGTTGGCCACATTGGAAACTAATCAAAAAATTGCCCCGATTCGACTTACTCGAACAAGAGAAGCTGCTCAAGCTGCATGTGCTTGAATACTTTGAGTCAGAATTCAGCTGGACTTGGAAAGAAGAATAAAGCGCGATCCGCTATGCCGCAAGTTGGAGGATGAGTAATCGCATAAACTGATCAGTGGTTTTGAATTCGCTTTTCCCGAAGCGTATCTTAGTAAATTGATAAAACTAACTAGACAGCAACTTCGTTTTCATTGCTAAAGCAATTGTATGAAGGACGGGATTAAGGCGATTGATGTGAGAATGAATTCCTTCAGGAGGAGGTACTATCTCAACCTGTTTATTAAGGGATCCATAATGACGTTGTCGTTGGTTCTGCTTTATTACCTTGTCATATCGTTGCTAGAATACAACCTGTGGCTCGGTGGCTGGGCACGTTTTACCATTCTGCTGTCTTTTTTCTTGCTGGTTGGATTCTGTGTTTATCATTTCTTAAAAGAACCGCTGTCGTGGTGGCTCTACAAGAAGGGACTGGGAGAGGAGGAAAGCGCGCAACTGATCGGCCGCTATTTTCCAAATATCAAGGACAAGCTACTTAACCTCATCCAGCTGTCTGCGGTAAAACATGAGAGCGCCCTGTTGCAAGCGGGTATTGTTCAAAAATCCCGACAGTTTGAAAATGTCTCCTTCGAAAGTGCGATTGACCTTGCCGAGAACAAGCGCTACCTGAAATATTTCCTCATTCCGTTTGGGGTGATGCTCGTGCTACTTTTTGTAAACCAAGGAATCTTTACCCAAAGCACACAGCGAATCGTTCAGTTCAACCGTGAGTTTTCGCCACAGGCGCCCTTTACATTTTCGGTTCAAAATGAGAGTCTCAATGCGTTCCTCAACGAAGATTTTACGCTTAACCTGAAGTTGGCCGGGGAGGCCCTTCCGGATGCGGTTTATATTCAATCCGGAAGTCAACGTTTTAAAATGGAGGCGCTCTCCCCAACAGACTTTACTTACACCTTTGAAAAGCTTCAAACGGAAATACCATTTCAGTTTTTGGCTTCAGGCTTCTATTCAGACAGTTATGTAATCCAATTGATCAATAGACCTGAGTTGACTAATCTGAAAGTCACGCTGGAGTATCCACGCTATTTAGGCAGCCAGCCCGAGGTGCTTTACAATACAGGCAATCTTGAAATACCGGAAGGCACTCGTGTGACCTGGCAAATAGGCGCTGCCAATACTAAAAAAGCAACTATCGGGTTCTCGTCAGCTAATGCTGAAAATAGCATGCAAGAATCTGACAATCAGTCATTTACGCATAGTCAGAATTTTAAGAATTCCGATGGGTATTGGATTGCGCTCGAGAACGATCATTCGAAGAACAAGGATCAAATCACGTATTCAATTAATGTGATTAAAGATCAGCATCCTCAAATTACAGTAGATCATTTGCGCGATTCGGTTCTCTATAAGACCATCCTTCTTGGTGGCAGCATCGGTGACGATTACGGAGTAACGGCTTTGGCCTTGAAATATCAAAAGGTATTGAATGATGTGGTGAATGAGGAAAAGTCTATCAATATCCCAGTCAACAGGAATCAACTTCAACAGAGTTTCTTCCATCAGTGGAATCTTGACTCATTGAACCTTCAGCCTGGTGAAAGAATAAATTATTACCTGGAAGTGTGGGACAATGATGGCGTGAACGGGAGAAAGTCGACACGTTCATCGTCCTATGTCTTTTCGTTGCCGAGTGAAGAGGAGATGAAAGCCGATATTACCCGGGCGCAGGAGTCAACCGAAAATAAAATTGATGAAAGCCTGAAGAAAGCAAAAGATCTCCGCGAGTCTATTGAGGAGGCCCAGCAAAAATTAAAGGGCAAGCAAATGATGGAGTGGCAAGACAAAAAGATGCTTGAAGACCTTATCAAACAGAAGGAGAGCCTCGACCAACTTGTCAACGAATTACAGAAGCAAAATGAACTGCTCAACGAGAAGAAAGAGTCATTGTCTGAAATGGACGAAAGGATAAAAGAGAAGACCGAGCAGATTCAAAAGCTAATGGATGAACTGCTTGATGAAGAGACCAAGAAAATGTTTGAGGAGCTGGAGAAGTTGATGCGCGAGAATTCGGACTTGTCGCAGGTTCAAAAGCTGCTCGACAAAATGGACCGTAAGGAAATCAATTTAGAAAAGGAGCTGGAACGGACGCTGGAGCTATTCAAGCAGCTCCAGTTTGATTATAAACTTGATCAGGCAATTCAAGAGATAACCAAGCAATCCGAAAAACAGGAACAACTTCTGGAAAAGACTCAGGAAGCCGCGGGCGAGAAAAGCGAGAAGAAGGATAACTCAAAGACTGGCAATGAAGACAGTGAATCAAAAGAAAAAGGTGATGAAAAGGGCCAGAAGGACAGCAAGTCCGGTGAAAACAAAACCGGTGAAAATAGCGATGAAAAGCCTTCAAATGACGATTTGGCCAAAGAGCAGGAGGAGCTGAGCAATGAATTTGATCAATTCGAGAAGACGGTTGAGGAACTTGAAAAGATTGGTGAGGAAATCAACAAGGATGCAAGCACACCTTCTGACGAAGAAATGGAGGAGGTGAAAGACGCACAACAGCAGAGCAAAGAGTCACTGGAACAAGGTGAACCAAAAAAGTCGATGGATTCGCAAAAGAAGTCGCTGCAAAAAATGAAAGAGATGCAGCAGCAGCTTCAAGGGATGCAAAACACCATGCAGATGGAAATCGATATGGGCAACCTTGAATCCCTGAGGCAGATACTCCATGGCCTGATAAAACTTTCCTACGACCAGGAATCATTGATGAAAGAATTCAATCAGATTCAGCAAACAGACCCCAAGTATGTTCAGCTGAGCCAGCAGCAATTGAAGATTAAAGATGATTCTAAAGTGCTGGAAGACAGCTTGTTATCTCTTGCCAAGCGCGATCCGTTCATGGGCTCGATTGTGACACGGGAAGTAGGATCACTCAATGACCATGTCGACAAAGCAGTTGAAAATATTCGTGAACGAAGAAAAGGAAATGCCGGATCGGAGATGCAGTTATCGATGACGAGCATCAACAACCTTGCACTTATGCTTAATGATCATTTTGATATGATGATGGATATGATGGCCAATGCAATGCCGTCAAAAGGAAAAGGAAAATCCAAGGGGCAACAAAGTTTGGGCGAGCTACAACAACAATTGAACAATCAGATTCAACAGCTAAAAAACAGTGGCAAAAGTGGTCGTGAGCTTTCCGAGGAGTTGGCCAAGATGGCTGCCGAGCAGGAGAGGATCAGGCGAGCGCTGCAGGAGATGCAGGAGAAACTGGAACAGAATGGAGGCAAGAGCCTCGGCAATGATATTCCCGGAAAGATGGAACAAACCGAAATGGATTTGGTTAACAAGAGAATTACTGAACAAACTATCAGGCGGCAGCAAGATATCCTTACACGTTTGCTGGAAGCGGAGAAGTCGATGAGAGAACAAAACCTTGATGACGAACGTAAAGG
>DAORAG010000206.1:0-5690 GCA_035344095.1 Cyclobacteriaceae bacterium
GGGTTAGCCTAGGAATAAGATACTGGTGCATAGCAAGCTCAACCTGGGTTCGCGCTTGCGCAGTTTGTGCTCTCAATAAGAAAATATCAAGGATCAAGAGGCTTCTGTCGTATATCCGGACTTTTGTCTCGCGGTCCTTGGTATTCAACTCCTTCTCGATATTGCGAAGTTGGGATGGACTCAAGTCATCATCAAAAATGACAGCGTCTATCTCGTTTTCAAATACGAAACTCTTTATTTCAGAAAATTTCCCCTTCCCAACATAGCTTCGGCTATCGGGATGAGGTAGCTTTTGCACGTATCTCCGGGCAGTTTTTATTCCTGCTGTCTCGGCAAGGAAAGCCAATTCATCCAAATGCTCAGTTGTTTCCTCCGAAGGTGTTTTTCCGGTTTCAATCGCAATCAGTACCGCCTTTTTTTCTAGCTTTTCAGTCATCAAAAATTCAAATAGTCCCTCCGTCTAAATAATGAACTGTATCAACTCAATTTATATCCAAATAGTTTGAAGAAACCCTGTTACTTTTATTTATTTTTACAGGATATAGTACGTCAAACTTACATTACTATTGAGGATTGGGGTTACTTTTTTGAACTTAAAATTATTGTTCTTTAGCTGGTAAGCCTGGCTAAAGAAATGTCTGGTTGGCCCATGAAAATTGCGATCGTCTTAAACACCTCCTGGAACATCTATAATTTCCGAATGAATTTCGTAAAGGCCTTATTAGCAAAAGGTTACGAGGTTCATACCGTTGCTCCGGTTGACAAGTACACCCATCACCTCGTGGAGGCCGGATGTATTCATCACAAAGTACGGATGGATAGCCGTGGAGCGAATCCCATCAAAGACTTCGCACTCATTATTGAGCTTTGGTCAATCTACCGCAAAATCAAGCCGGATGCAGTGCTGCACTATACCGTTAAGCCAAATGTATACGGAACGCTAGCTGCCAGTATACTTGGGATTCCGGTTGTTAACAACGTGTGTGGGTTGGGCACCGTCTTTTTGAAAAATAACCTTGTTTCCGCGATTGCAATTGGTTTATACAAAGTAGCCTTCAGATATCCGCAAAAGGTTTTCTTTCAAAACGCTGACGACCTGAACTTGTTTGTAAACCGGAAGTTGATCGATAGTAAAAAAGTGGATTTAATCCCAGGTTCCGGCATTGACCTTGAAAGATTTAAACCCATTCAGTTCAAAAGAAACGAATCCTTCACTTTTTTGCTGATCTCAAGGCTTATTACTGACAAGGGAATACTGGAATACATCGAAGCCGTCAAGAAACTACGTTCGTCCGGCCTCAACGCCCGATATCAGCTTCTGGGGGCGAAAGACCCCAAACATGCCCGGGGAATCAAAGAAAAGGTGATTGATCAGTGGATACATGATGGAACAATAGAATACCTGGGCACAACAGATGATGTCCGTTCATTCATCCAAAATGCTGACTGCGTTGTACTACCCTCCTACCGTGAAGGGGCGCCAAGAACGTTGCTCGAGGCAGCAAGCTCAGCAAAGCCAATTGTCGCCACAGATGTTCCGGGGTGCCATCATGTGGTTCGTGATCAGTACAACGGTTTGTTATGTAAAATCAAGGATGTCGATGATCTGGTTTCCAAGATGACGGAAATGGCAAAGTCGACCGATGATCGATTGAGGACCTTTGGGCGAAACGGCCGAACCAAAATGGAAAGCGAATACAACGAGGGTGTTGTAATTGACAAATACCTTCAAGCCCTTGCTGGCTTAAAAGTCGCCTGATTCCCTATTTTTGATTATGGATATTATCAAAACCCCTATTGAGGGTCTGGTGGAAATTTTGCCAAAGGTTCACAATGATACCCGTGGATGGTTTCTTGAAGTTTATAAACCAAGTGCTTTCCGATCAGTTGATCCTAATGTAAAATTTGTTCAGGATAATTTATCCTCCTCCAAAAAAGGTGTGATCCGTGGACTTCATTTGCAACTTCCACCATCTCCTCAGGCAAAATTAGCAGCAGTGCTGCAAGGAAAAGTGCTAGACATTGTTGTGGATTTGCGCAAGGGATCTCATACTTTCGGTCAAACTCACAGTTGCATCCTGGATGCGCACTCCAAAAGAATGCTGTACGTACCGGAAGGTTTTGCACATGGATTTGCTGCACTGGAGGATTCGGTATTCTTCTATAAATGTTCGAGCGAATACCATCCGGAACGCGAAACCGGTATCCGGTGGGATGACCCTACTCTTAATCTTGATTGGAAGATAGCTGACCCCGTTCTTTCAGAAAAAGACCGGTCACTGCCCACGCTGAATGACTTATTGATAAAATCAGTAATTTCACCCTGATAAATTAGGGCATTTTGAGTAGTTACATAAGAAGGTTGTATTGGGCAGTGGTTGGCCTGTTCGTGATTTCTTGCTCGTCTTATAAACAAAATATCATGTTTCAGGCACCAGAGGGCTTCCAGGGTGCAGATTCAGGCACATCAGTCAGCACAGACTACACAATTCAAAAAAATGATGTGTTGAAAGTTGATGTATTCTCCAACAGCGGTGAGAGACTAATTGACCCAAACCCCGAAATGACACGAAGTAACGTTAATCAAAACCGCGAACGTGATGAAATAACTTACCTGGTGACAACCGATGGAAAGGTCAAACTGCCAATGATTGGCGAAATACCGCTTGAAGGCATGACCCTAAGGAGTGCTGAAATTGAAATTCAAAAGGAATATGCCCGGTTTTTCAAAGATCCTTTCGTAATCGCAAAATTTGTCAATAAACGCGCAATCCTTCTTGGCGCATCAGGTGGTCAGGTTATACCCCTTGAAAGTCAAAATATGAAGTTATCAGAAGTGCTTGCTCTGGGCAAGGGTATAGATAATAATGGTAAGGCACACAACATCAGAGTGCTGCGCGACAAGCAGACCTTCCTGGTTGACCTTACAACCATTGATGGTTACCACACGGGTGATCTGATTATCCAACCAGGAGACATTATCTATGTGGAGCCGGTCAGAAAACCGTTGAGCGAAGCAACCAGAGACTATGGCACGCTCTTGAGTGTGGTCGTAAGTCTGGCATCACTGATTGTAATCATCCTCACTGTCAACTAACATGGATCACCGTTCACCTGATATTGAGGGAGTCGATTTTGAGAAGTTAAAGATTGTCCTAAAGAAGAATCTTGTCTGGGTAACTTTAATATTCATTTCCGTCAACCTGGCGGCCTATCTCACTATTCGCTGGACAAAGAATCTCTACGAGTCAGAGTCTGAGCTTAAGCTGGAAATCAAACAAGATGCCACCGAACTAGGCATCAAAACTCTTGTAGAAGATCAAAATCTTAACATTATCTCTGGCGAGATCGAACAAATTAAATCAAAGGTTTTTCTCAATCGTGTGATCGACACCCTTGACCTTAAGATCGCTTACTACAGTATAGGGAAGGTGTTGGTTGATGAAAAATACCGTAGTTCCCCTATTCGTGTTGTTTCATCACACTTTCCAGCCGCTATTGAAGACAAAGCCATTTATGTCGATTTAAGTCCTAATTCCAATGAGATAGAAATAAGCCTTGGTGAAGATGGCCCGACAGTGAAATCAACTTTCGATAGTGAAGTAGCGTTTGGTGACTTCCGGTTTAGAATTGAAAGATCTCCGACCTATGATCCGCAAGCAACAGATGACTACTATTTCATAGTACACAGCCGCGAGTCGTTGCTCGACTACATTTCCGAAAATATTACGGTAGAGCCACTCAACTTTAACGCCAATACGATAAAAATTGCCTTTAAGGATTATAATGCATTGAAGGCATATACCATTGTCAATAAAATAGATTCGCTCTACCTGAGTTATAGTAATGAACAAAAAAATCTAGCCAACAAGCAAAAGATTGAGTGGCTTAATCAGGAGCTTTCTCAAATCGAAAACAGAATGGAGGGTTTTGAGGATTACTTCGAGTCCTTCACCCTGCGCAACAAAAGCAACAATGTGGATGAAGATCTGAAGCGTACGATATTTCTTATCAATAAAATTGATTCGCAGCGATTTGAATTAAATAAGCGGCTGAAAGATCTTAATGATCTCATTGAGTCCCTGTCGACTGACGAAAGTAACATTTCGATCACTCAAAGACAGTTTCTTCCATCTTATCTCAACACAAATCTTGAGACACTTCAAAAACTTACCACCGAAAGGGACCGGCTGTCGCTGTCATACAACGAAAACACATTCGCCTTCCAGCAGAAGCAGAACGAAGTGAAAGCACTAAAAGATCAGGTCTTTGGTCAGCTTACAAATCTCAAAAAATCGTGGCTCGAGTCCTTGGTTGATATTAATAGGCGAAAAGAATCTCTTGAGAAGGAGTTCGTTACAATGCCAGACAAGAACACCCAGTTTTCAAAGAATCAAAGATTCTACAAACTCTACGAGGAATTCTACTTGTCAATGATGCAGGCCAAGGCGCAATTTGAAATAGCGCAGGCAGGTAACACTCCGGATTTTAAGATATTGTCACCAGCAACTATGCCTGTACAGCCAATAGCTCCGAAAAAACTGATGATCATTGGGATAGGAATCGTAGCTAGCCTGGTATTCAACTTCTTCTTTATTGGAATTGCCTATCTCCTGAACAATAAAGTTATCGGTGTTCATGAGGTGGAGAGGGCCACCCAGGTACCGGTGCTGGGTTCCATACCTATCACTCAAAACCTGACTGGCTCAGGATTGATTGTTCAGGATAACCCGAAGTCGATGGCATCAGAGGCCGTGCGAAGTCTGCGTACCAGCCTTGAATTTTTTGCTCCAGGCAATAACAAAAAAACAATTTGTGTGTCTTCCACAGTTGCCGGAGAGGGCAAGTCATTTTTGGCGATGAACCTTAGTGGTGTGCTCGCACTATCCAAAAAGAAAGTGGTGTTGCTGGATCTGGATATGCGAAAGGCGAAGACGAACTTGCCATTTGAAATTAAAGACAAGTCGAAAGGCATCAGCACAATTCTTATCGACAAGAACAAATGGGAGGACTGTATTATCAAAACGAGCCTTGACACGTTCGACTACATCCCATCTGGCCCCCACCCACCCAATCCCTCTGAACTACTGCTGAATGGAGCTTTTGAGAAGTTACTGGTTGACCTGAAGAACGAATATGATCTGATCGTCATGGACACTCCGCCAGTAGGACTGGTGACAGACGGTGTAATGGTGATGAAGAAATCAGACATCTCAATTTACGTCATCAGGGCCAACTACTCCAAGAAAGAATTCATTCGCGATCTTTCACGGCTTGTCAAGATTAATAATCTAACCAATGTATCTGTCGTAGTCAACGCCTTACCTGTGGATAGCAAAGCATACGGTTATGGGTACTATGAGGATCAGGGACGGAAGCGAGGACTAAGAAATCTCATCAACATCTAGTGCTATCTTTTTTTAAGCGTCACTCAGCCCCCCTCTCCAAACCCTTATTGGCAGACATGCATTCCCACCTGCTGCCAGGGCTTGACGATGGCGTTCAAACGCTGGAAGACGCCATCGATCTCATCAGGCAATTTTCAAGGCTTGGCTATAAAAAGCTCATAACGACTCCGCATATCATGAGTGACTTCTATCGGAACGATAATGAATCAATCACAAGCCGATTAAAAGAAGTACGAAATGCAATGAACAGCGAGGGACTTAGTATCCAGTTGGATGCAGCCG
>DAORAG010000207.1:0-5680 GCA_035344095.1 Cyclobacteriaceae bacterium
GATAGTCGGCAATCTGAAATGCCCGGGTTGGATTGTTTTCATAGCTGTTTAGAATGCGCATGAGCCAAACCATCGCCTCTGTGCGTGTATAGAATGCGTTATAGGACACTTCAGTCAGTTGATCGAGGCCCAGTTTCTTGTCTCCTTTTTTGAAAAAAATCAACAGAGGCTTGAGCATGGGATAGTTTTCGGGTACCCAAACGGAGAAGTAATTGTAAAGTGCATCACCAAACAAAAGCTCAACGCTCAAATCCTGCTTCTGCTTGCTTTCGTCCAGGTAGTTCAACGCAGTCTTACCAGCCGTTGCTGCCTTTCGCCAACTCTTTCTCTCTTCATCGGCATAAAGCCTTCCTTTAAATCCATAAGACGCGGATAAAAAAAACGCGGCCTCGGTTCTATATTCTGGTGATTTCTTATGAAGGTTTTCGGCCACCCGAATTGTACTATCCATGTACGCCAAAAACCTCTCGTCATGGTCTGTGTTCTTGGTGTTGGGCATGATCTTCCACCATTCACTCAACCCCAAAAGAAAATAAGGAAGTGGGTGCCAGGCATACCTTTGTTTAAACCAACGAAACTGTTGCTCCGCCTTTTCAAACTTGAAATTATACATGTCGTTAAGCGCCTGCGTGGCTTCTATCTGCACGCGAAGATCATTGATTAATATCAGCGTGGTGTCCTTTTGATTTGATTGCGACATCGCTGGGCAAGACCACAAAGCCGCAATCCATATTAATGAGGTCAGGATCAAAGTCCGGGGGGATTCTCTTTTACCACGGTGATCTTTCAAAAGCACTTATCTTTATTCGACTTTTACAAACTAAATCTAAACAAGCGTCCTGCCAAAATCATTCAAATGCAAACGGCCGTCTTTCTCGACTCATTCTATCAAACCAAAAAACGGCTGACCTTCATTTTGTTGTGCCTAATTGCCTTCCTCCTTCTATTCACAAAAAAGAATTTCATTGAGGCGGAAACTGCAGCATTTGAGTTCTTGCAAGATCGGCCCGAAGGTAGCTTTTTTCAGATTATCAACACGCTTCAATACGTCTCCATTCCCATCATTTACCTGTGGAAAATCACTGTAATATCCTTCGTCATTTGGGTTGGATGCTTCACATTTGGGTATCGGGTAACTTACAGCAATTGCTGGACCATTGCGTTGACAGCAGAATTCATTTTCATCATCCCGGAACTAATAAAAATTTTTTGGTTTCTGTTTGTTGAGACCGATCCAACATTTCGGGAGGTGCAGGTATTTTATCCCTTTTCAGCTCTGAGTCTGACCGATTACGAATCGATTTCAACCCGATACCACTATCCCCTAAAGGCACTCAATATATTCGAGATCGGCTATTGGTCACTTCTGGTCAGAGGCGTTCATGCATTTGCAAAAAAAGAAATAAAAGTGGCTGTCCTTATCGTGGCCTGTTCTTATGTTCTGCTTTTCTTTCTATGGCTTTTGTTCTATGTAGCTGTTTACAACTAATGACTGGCAAAGAATTCTTTAACTGCCGCCACCACCCAGTCCTGCTGTGTTTCACTGAGACCCGGCCAAATGGGTAGGCTAAGCACTGACGCTGCCAGTTCCTCAGCAACCGGAAAAGCTCCCTTTTGAAAATTCAATTCCCGATAAGCTCCCTGAAGATGCGGAGGAACAGGATAATGTATCATGGTGCCTACACCTTTTTGAAACAAGAACGTTCGCAAGCCTTCCCGTTTTTTCGTTCGTACCACAAACTGATGAAAAACTGAGTTGTCATCAAGCGGAGGCAAGATCAGATCCCCCACACCTCTCAACCCCGTAGTATATCTTTTGGCGATTGTCGATCGATGTGCATTCCATTCATCAAGGTATTGCAGCTTCACATTGAGGACCGCAGCTTGCAATTCATCAAGGCGGGAGTTAAACCCTTTGACGGGGTTGATAAACTGCTCTTTCGATCCATAGTTTCGCATTTGAAATATCTTCTGCGCCAGATCAGGGTTGTCGGTGGTGATCGCCCCTCCATCTCCCAACGCTCCAAGATTTTTTGTTGGATAAAAACTGGTGGCGTTACAATCGCCAAAGCTACCTGTCCTCACATTATCACACTTCGCACCGTGGGCCTGCGCATTATCTTCTACTATCACAAGGTCGTGTTGATTGGCAAGGTCAACTAATGCTGGCATTCTGCAAGCATACCCGTACAGATGCACGGGCATGATAGCTTTTGTTTTCCTCGTGATCGCCTGTTTTGTTTTGTCGATATCCAACAACATGGTGATATCTTCAACATCTACGGGCACAACTTTTGCACCTGTATGGCTGACCGCCAACCACGATGCGATGTAGGTATGAGCAGGTACAATTACCTCATCTCCTTCACCGACACCCGTTGCCTTTAGGGAAATCACTAATGCATCCAGGCCACTGGCCACTCCTACACAATAGCGTGTGCCCGTATAGCTGGCAAAGGCCTTCTCAAACTCCCCCACTTCAGAGCCCAGAATGAATTGCCCTCGGTTGTACACGGTCGAAAAAGCCCTGTCGATTTCTGACTTGACCTGATCGTGCATGTATTTGAGAGAGCAAAAAGGAACCGATGTCATTTTTTCCCGTTCTAAAGGGTAATTTATCCAGTGAGTGCCACATAAACCACAATTGGCATTCAAAAGACTGTGGACATAATTCGTTATTTTCGCCCCTTAAAATCGAATTTTTGAACGTAGGATGATGAATTTTCAGAAAATCAACAACCTGTCAGGCTGGTTCACTTTTGGTGTTGCCTTGATCGTTTACTGGCTCACATTTGAGGAAACCGCCAGCTACTGGGATTGTGGAGAGTTCATTGCTGTATCTTACAAATTGGAGGTACCGCATCCTCCAGGCGCTCCATTTTTTCTTCTTCTGGGCCGCTTATTTTCATTTCTAGCCCTTGGCGATGTGACTAAGGTGGCATTCTGGATCAACTTCATGAGTGTGCTGGCCAGCGCGTTCACGATCCTGTTTCTGTTTTGGTCGATTACTTTGTTTGGCAGAAAAATTATTGCCCCGGACAACGGCAATGATTATCCTTTGGAAAAAATCATCCTACTGATGGGAGCTGGCGTTATAGGCGCACTCTCCTATACCTTCTCTGATTCTTTCTGGTTTTCAGCGGTTGAGGCAGAAGTGTACGCAATGTCATCTTTCTTCACTGCCTTTGTCGTGTGGGGAATTTTGAAATGGGATGTGATCGAAGATGAAAGTAAAGCCAACCGATGGCTGATCCTTATTGCTTATATGATGGGACTATCGATCGGGGTACACATGCTGAACCTCGTGACTATTCCCGCACTTGGGTTGATCTATTACTTCAAAAAATATAAACCGACAAGATGGGGGGTCATCGCTTCGTTGATCATTAGCGGTGCCATTGTACTTTTCATTAACGACTTCATCGTGCCTGGCCTTCCCACCCTGGCTGGCAATTTTGAAATCTTCTTTGTCAATACACTCGGCCTTCCATTCGGTTCAGGTGTGATCTTCTTCTGTCTGCTGATCATTGGGGGACTCGTATATGGAATACGCTATAGTCAACTGAAGAACAAAACGGTTTTAAACACATTCCTGCTTTCCACCACCTTTATCCTCATCGGTTACTCATCCTATGCAACGATTGTCATCAGATCCAACTCAAATCCTCCCATTAATGAAAACGCTCCGAAGGATGTGATGTCATTTGTGAGTTACCTGAAGCGTGAGCAATATGGAAGTCGCCCGCTGGTATTTGGTCCTTATTACACATCCCGCCCAATCGACATTGAATACGGAGCTCCTATTTACAGAAAAGGGAAAGATCAATATGTAATCGTAAACAGGCAGACCGATTATGTGTACGATAAAACACATTTTCTGCCAAGGGTTTGGAATTCCGACCACGCTGAAACCTACAGATCTATTTTAGGTCTTCCGGAAGGTCAGGAGCCAACCTTTGCTCAAAACCTGTACTTCATGTTTAAGCACCAGATTGGTACAATGTTCATGCGCTACTTCATGTGGAATTTTGCCGGCAGAGAAAGCGATGAACAAGGAGCTGATTGGATGGGTCCGTCAGGTTGGTTTGAAAAAGTGCCATCTCTGATCGCCAACAATGGAGGGAGGAATAACTTCTTTATGATTCCATTCATTCTCGGCCTCATTGGTATGTTCTTTCAATTTGTAAAAGACACGAAGAATTTCGCAGTGGTGGGTCTGCTTTTCATTATGACAGGTGTGGCAATCGTTGTTTATCTGAACTCACCTCCGGTCGAGCCGCGCGAACGTGACTATATCTATGCAGGTTCAACTTATGCATTTGCCTTTTGGATTGGCTTTGCAGTGCTTGCCATAGCCGACTCGTTATCGAAGCTCATCAAAAATGCGCGGGTGGCGGGCATCGCTGCTATTTTGATTTGTCTTAGCGGACCTATCCTAATGGCCGCTCAAGGTTGGGATGACCACAACCGATCCGACAGGTTTTTCTCACTTGACTCCGGAAAAAATTATCTCGCTTCATGTGCCAAAAATGGCGTGTTGTTTACTGGTGGTGACAACGACACTTTCATGTTGTGGTATGCACAGGAAGTGGAGGAATACAGAACCGACCTTCGGGTAGTGGTGCTCAGCTATTATAATACCGACTGGTACATAGAGCAGTCAATGCAGAAGATGAATGATTCTGAGCCATTCAAATACACATTATCATTAGAAGACTATAGACAAGGGGGACCGAACGACTACTTGCCTTTTGTTGATCTCAAGATTCCAGCGATTGATGCGAAGCAGTATCTAGAGCTGCTTAAGAAGAATCACCCGCAACTAAGAGATGATGATCGCAATATCGTGCCGAGCAGAATTATCACGATTAAGGTGGACAAGGAAGCTGTACTTAAGTCAGGGATCATTCCGGAAGGAATGGATAGCCTGGTGGTAGATCAAATGCAATTGAAGCTCATCGGAAATGTGTTAGAGAAAAAAGACCTCGCGTTCCTTGATCTGCTTGTGACCAATAACTGGGAGCGACCTGTGTACATTAATCACACCTCTCAATCACAATTGAATCTCGAGCTAAGTCCCTATGCCATTCAGGAGGGCAATACAAGCCGAATTCTACCGATCAGAAATCCTAACCCGCGCATGGACTTTGTTAATCCAGAGCTAAGCTTTAAAAATCTGACTGAAGAGTGCTCTTACCGTGGACTTCAAGATTCCACGATTTATTACTCTGAGGATTACAGGAATTTCGTGCTGAATCACAGAAGCTCTTTCAACTCAGTGGCACAAGCATTTATCAACAAAAGCGAACCTGAGATGGCACGCAAAACTTTGCTATTCAGCATCGAAAAAATGTCAGATAAGGCAATACCATACGATCACACCGCAGCTGAAACAGTCAACTTATTGTTCCAGGTTGGTGAAAAAGATAAAGCGATTGAGATAGCGAACATTGTTGGTGAAAGAGCTGATGAGATGGCTGCATACCTCATCCGCAAGGGCCACGGCTTAACGCTTGATCTAAGAAAGAATATTTACATACTTGGCGAACTTCAATCTATCTTGCTGGAGAATGGCGAGACAGAGCTGGCTACCAAATTTGAAGATATGTACGATCGCCATATTCGCGATCTGGAAATCAGAGACACCAGCCGGCAGAACTTCTAATCACTTCTGTGCGAT
>DAORAG010000208.1:0-5679 GCA_035344095.1 Cyclobacteriaceae bacterium
AAAGAGGGCTTCGAGTGGTTAAGGCAGATCAAAGAAAAGGACCCCGATGCGGTTGTGATCATGATTACAGCTTTTGGCGATGTGGAAATGGCGGTGAGGGCACTAAAAGAGGGTGCAACTGACTTCATATTAAAGCCATGGCAAAATGAAAAGTTGATTGCCACCATATCGACTGCCATCAAGCTTAAGAAATCATACAACGAAGTTGACAAGCTAAGAAAAGCGAAGCAGCTGCTGGAAGAACAAATAAGTCAACCTTTTCGAGACATCATCGGCAACAGCCCTGCTATCAAGGAAGTTTTTGCTCTCATCGACAAAGTAGCCGCTACAGATGCCAATATTCTGATACTTGGTGAGAATGGAACAGGAAAGGAACTGGTAGCCCGTGCGATTCATCAGAAGTCGCTCAGAAAAGAAAACTCTTTTGTGGGAGTGGATATGGGTGCCATCACTGAAACGCTGTTTGAAAGTGAATTATTCGGGCACAAGAAAGGAGCGTTCACAGATGCGCGTGAAGACAGACCTGGTAGATTTGAACTTGCCAACGGAGGTACGCTTTTCCTTGACGAGATCGGAAATTTAAACACGGCATTGCAAAGCAAACTTCTCAGTGTTCTTCAATCACGTCAGGTAACCCGTGTGGGCTCAAATAATCCAACGGATGTTGACATCCGATTGATTTGTGCTACCAATATGCCCATTCATGACATGGTGGAGCAGGGAAAATTCAGACAAGACCTCCTCTACCGCATCAATACGGTTGAGATCCGGATACCACCGCTATGTGAACGTGTAGATGACATTCCCCTTTTGGCAAATCACTTTCTTAATTTTTATACCAGAAAATACCACAAAGAAATTGTCGCTTTCTCTGAGGCTGCGGTAATGAAGCTTAAGAAATATGCCTGGCCCGGGAATGTAAGAGAACTGCAACACGCCATTGAGCGGGCGGTGATTATGGCCGACTCTCCTACCCTCCAGGAAACTGATTTCCTCTTTAGCAGGAAGGGTGGGCATAGTGCGGAGAGCGATACGCTCAACCTGGATGATGTGGAGAAGGCAGCAGTTGTAAAAGCCATTCAGCTACATAATGGAAACATCTCAAAAGCAGCTGACGAACTTGGCTTAACGAGAGCCTCCTTGTATCGGAGGATGGAAAAATATGGACTTTAATTGGCGTTCGCCACTTGTCACTCGCATTGCTATTCTCCTGGCAACTGTTTTTGCACTGGCATTTTCAGTCGCTGACAGTTTCAATATTTTAATAACGCTGGCCCTTATTGGCGCAACGCTATTTCAAGTTTCTCACCTGGTAAAAGAATTCGAAGAATCAAATCAGAATATTGCTTCATTTCTTGATGCCATTCGCTTCGATGACCTTTCGTCTACCTTCAAAACAGACAGCGAAGATCCTGCCGTTCAACGTTTACACCGCGAGCTAAACGAAGCCATAACTAACCTCAAGACATCAAGGAGTGAGAAAGATTCGGAATATCAATTCTTCAAAAACATTGTGCAGCATGTAGGAATCGGATTGATGACCTTTAAAAAAGATGGCTCAATCCAAATCATGAATACAGCAGCAAGGAGGTTACTGAGGGTAAATCAGGCTAAGAACATTGATGATCTAAGGCAGGTAAGTGATGCATTGGTTGAATCTTTTATTCGCTTAAAAACCGGAGGTCGTGAGTTGGTACGGCTAACGCTTCCTGATGAAACAGTTCAAATTTCGATTTATGCCATTGAACTTACCCTACGCGGGGAAGTGATCAAACTGGTGTCAATGAATAACATCCAAAGCGAATTGGATGAAAAAGAAATGGAGGCGTGGCAAAACCTGGTACGCGTGCTTACCCATGAGATCATGAATTCCGTTACTCCTATTTCCTCTTTGGCCAGCATTGTGGAGAATGAACTCAAGGAAAAAATGAATGGATCAACCGCTACATTTAAGATGGAGGAAATGGAAGACATGCATCTCTCCGTTCAAACCATAAGTAAGCGAAGTGCTGGCCTGATCAGATTTGTCAGAGAATTCAAGAACCTTTCTCAAACACCAAAACCAACTTTGGCTCCGGTCAATGTAAAAAAATTGCTGGAGGAAATGGCTGTGCTACAGAAAAAGGAATTGAGTGACAGTCAGATCAACATCTCAGTTTCCGTTGAGCCAAGCGATCTTGTTATTAGTGCCGACAAAAATATGATCGAGCAGGTACTGATCAACCTCATCAAAAACGCCATGCAGGCATTCACGGAGCAAGACGAGAAATGTATAGAACTGAAAGCCTATTTGGATGAGAAGACCAAGCCTGTAATATCCGTTCGCGACAATGGCGATGGTATTGATCCTGAGGCGCTGGAGCGCATTTTTGTACCCTTCTTTTCAACCAAGAAAACGGGCTCTGGAATCGGACTTAGCCTGTCAAAACAAATTATGCGTCAACATGAAGGACGTATCTCTGTAAAGTCGGAATTGGGCAAGGGCACGGAGTTTTTGCTGCGTTTCTAATACCTCGAAAATCCCTTAATATTTTCTAGCTTTGCAGGCGACCAAGCACTACACTATGCCTGATATCCAGAAGAAAGTCACCTCTATCCTCATCGAAAAATTAGGAATACCGGAATCTGAAATCACACCGGACGCAAACTTTGTAAAGGACCTTGGAATAGATTCCCTTGACTATGCCGAGCTGGTGATGGATTTTGAGCAAACTTTTGACATCAAGATTCCGGATGATGATGCAGAAAAGTTGCAAACCATCAGCCAGGCTGTGAAATATATCGAATCTAAGTTGTAGTCAGGTTAAGTTCGAAATAGCTTCCCAGCCTTTTCATAAACTGAGCGTTGGTTTTTAAAAATGGCTCCGCTTGTTCGGGTAATTCAATTGGGCAAAAAAACCATCCGTTCTTTTCAGCATTCCAGAAAACCAAAAATTTTTCGGAATAGATCAACAGCACATCCATGTCATAAATTTCTTCTTCTTCCTTGTCAAGTAGTCCTGTGAACTGAAGTAGAATATGATCCTTTTTGAATAATTCTCCTTTATTGCAGTTGATGGCATTAAGACGAAGAAGGAGTCTTTCCTCCTGATTCCAGGCTTTAAACTTTATCTTTCTTGGTGTAAATCGATCCATGATTCAGCATTGCTATGTTTTGGCTTAATGTAATCTTCACACGAGGGCGCATGACAGCGGGTATCTAATTGGTTTTTTGACTTAACTTACCAACACTTTTTTGCATATCCAATGAGCGAAAGTCGCAAGGTGTTGTTCATTATCAACAGGTACTCCGGGACAGGTTATCGCGAAAGTCTTGAGGGCAAAATTGTTTCCGCTTGTGAGCAGAGAGGGCTGGAATGCAGCATTGAGTTTACTCGAAAGCCCGGTCACGGAACCACCTTAGCAAAAATGGCAGTTAAGAAAAATTACGCAGCTGTATTCGCAGTAGGTGGTGACGGCACGGTAAACGAAGTAGCACAAGGCCTTCTTCACTCAACCGTGCCATTAGGCATAATACCTAAAGGATCAGGCAACGGTCTTGCGCGACATTTACACATTCCATTGCAAATCGACAGAGCCCTTCTGCTATTGAATTTGAAAAGAGTGGTTCACATTGACACCTTTACTATCAATGGTCGCCTCTCTTTGAATGTCTCCGGAATCGGTTTTGATGGGTTCGTTGCCGGTCAATTTGGAAAAGACGGAAAGCGTGGGTTAGCAGGATACGGAAAGTTAGTGGTCACGCACTTTAAGAGGTTCAATGAGTTCAGCAGTATTTTGAAAACAGAGAATGACAGTATTCAACGAAAAGCATTTATTATTTCAATCGCCAACTCATCCCAATTTGGCAATAATGCCATCATCGCACCTCACGCTTCTGTTTGCGACAGCGAATTGGATGTCTGCATTGTTAAAAAAATGAATGTTTGGGAAGGGCTAAGTTTTGTCAATAAACTGTTCACACATTCATTGCATAGGTCCAGACTAATGACTCAACTTAAGACCAAGTCGGTTTCGATCACGACAGAAAATCCAATCCCATACCACATTGATGGAGAAGCCGTGGGCTCTGCCTCTCAGTTCGATATCAATATCAACCCAGCTTCCCTTCTGGTGTCAATCCCTGAAGGGCAACACAAGATCTGACAATCATTCAAATTCGTCCTATCAAAAATACCACTTATCGGGTTAGTAACCTTCCGGTCAGAATACGTTTAAAAATCAGGAATAGTTAAGTCAATAACCTCAAAAAATCCACCTTATGAAGAAAATCTACGCCATGGCACTGGCTATGGGCATTTGTGCAATTGCCTTTAGTCAAAGCCTAACCACACCGCCCAGTGGGGGAAACCAAAAAGCAGAAGTCAAGCAATGGATTGGCCCCGTTGAAATAACCATTAACTACAGCAGCCCAAAGGTGCACGCACCGAACGGTGATGACCGAAAAGGTCATATCTGGGGTGAACTGGTGCCTTATGGTCTTAATAATCTTGGATTTGGGACATCAACTGCTGCACCCTGGAGAGCTGGCGCCAACGAAAACACAACGTTCACCGTATCTCACGATGTCAAAATCGGAGGGAAAGATTTAAAGGCAGGCACCTATGGTCTCCATATTATAGTTGAAAAGGATAAGCCGTGGACATATATCTTCTCAAATAACTCATCTAGTTGGGGAAGCTTCTTTTATGATCCAAAAGAAGATGCGTTAAGGGTAGAATCTGTGCCTACGGATAGTGAATACACGGAGTATCTTACCTATAGCTTTGAAGACAGACAACCTTCATCTGCTGTTGCCTACATGGCTTGGGAAAATAAAAAAGCCCCATTCAAGATTGAAGTACCCAACATCAACAACATTTATGTGGCAGCTATGAGGGATGAGCTTCGAGGATCAACTGGTTTCAATTATCAAAACTTTGTAGCCGCTGCCAACTTTTGTGCTAACAATAAAATCAATCTCGATGAAGCGTTGACCTGGGCAGATGCGGCCATTAGCGCTCCATTTGTAGGCCAGGAGGATTTCACAACATTGCAAGCCAAAGCGGGTGTGCTACGTGCGATGGGAAAAGAAGATGAAGCGATAGCCATTATGGATCGAGCTGCCAATCATCCCACAGCCACGGTGGCACAAATTCATGGCTACGCCAGAGCATTGGTAGCCGCAGGAAAAAATGAAAAGGCGCTTGAAGTCTTTAAACTCAATGCAAAACTTCACCCGGAAGATAAGTTTACTACTAATGTTGGGCTGGCCAGGGGATACACCGCGGTGAATGATAAGAAGAATGGAATTAAGTATTGGGAGCTGGCTATCAAGAACATTCCTGAAAACCAAAAACCCTTCTTAAATGTGTATCAAGGTGAACTTGATAAACTGAAGGGATCAAAATAATTCTTTTCGCGTCAGTGTGTAATAAGCCGGGCCGAAAGGCCCGGTTTTGTTTCTTAGCCTATACGCCTGGCTTTGTATCCTTCCTTCACCAGATAGGCGACTACTTTGTCCCTCACATCTCCTTGTACCAGTATCTCGCCATCCTTAGCCGATCCGCCTGCACCACATTTCGATTTTAATGTCTTCGTCAATGATTCCAAATCATCCTTGGTACCTACAAATCCTGTAACCAGGGTCACCTGCTTGCCGGCACGACCACTTTTATCAAGGCTTACGCGCAGTTGCTG
>DAORAG010000209.1:0-5678 GCA_035344095.1 Cyclobacteriaceae bacterium
GAAATTCAAACTGTAAAAGAACAGGGGGTTGAACTTGCTATAGTCATCGGTGGCGGAAATATTTTTAGAGGTGGTCAGGCGGATGTTCTTGGAATCGATCGTGTTCAGGGAGACTACATGGGCATGTTGGCCACTGTAGTGAATGGCATGGCACTTCAAAGTGCATTAGAGCGACATGGCATGTATACTCGTCTGATGTCGGGAATCAAAATGGAACAGGTTTGCGAACCTTTCATTCGCAGGAGAGCAATACGACATCTTGAAAAAGGACGGATCGTAATCTTTGGGGCCGGCATCGGAAACCCCTATTTTACTACAGACTCAACTGCAAGCCTGAGAGCTATTGAAGTGCAGGCAGATGTGGTACTTAAGGGTACCAGAGTTGATGGAGTCTATTCAAAGGATCCCGAAAAATTCAGCGATGCTGTACGCTACGATCGATTGTCGTTTCAGGAGGCCTATGAAAAGAACCTGAATATTATGGATATGACGGCCTTTACTTTGTGTATGGAAAACAAGTTGCCGATTGTTGTTTTCGACATGAACAAACAGGGTAACTTGCTTAGGATAGCTAAAGGGGAAGAGACCGGCACATTAATCAGCTAAGTTTTCAAAGTACTAAGTCTTACTATTGAACCTTAATTGTCATGGAAGAAATCGAATTATACCTGGAAGAAGCAAAAGATCTAATGGACAAAGCCGTGAATCACGTTTCGCACGAGCTTACCAAGATTCGGGCCGGCAAGGCCAGTCCATCGATGCTTGATGGACTCCAGGTGAGTTATTATGGTGCCATGAGCCCGCTCAATCAGGTTTCATCGGTTACTACGCCCGATGCGCGAAGTATATTCATCAAACCCTGGGAAAAAAACCTTATCCCGGAAATCGAAAAGGCGATTCTTGCGGCAAATCTTGGCCTCACACCTCAGAATGATGGACAGCAGGTAATTATCAACGTGCCGATGCTTACAGAAGAAAGACGGAAGCAACTGGTAAAGCAAGTGGGGCAGGAATGTGAGCATGGCAGAGTGAGTGTGCGGACTATCCGAAAAGAAATCAACGAACACCTGAAAAGGATAAAAGGTGTCTCTGAAGACGATATAAAGAATGCGGAGGAGTCGGTACAGAAACTCACAAATGAGCATATCGAGAAGATCGACAGCCTGATGAAGAGGAAAGAGACGGAGATCATGACTGTCTAGACCCCATAAGTTAGGCTCTGCGGCAAAGAGCATTCCACACGATGCACCCGATACTTTTTGAAATAGGGCCTGTCACCATCTATTCTTACGGTTTTTTTATTGCTTTTGGTGCCATCGGTGGCTTAATCTATATGGCACGTGCTGCCAAAAAGCAGTTCGGAGTATCCTACGACCAGAGCAACTCGCTTTTTCTTTACATAGTGATTGCTGCATTTGTCGGTGGTAAATTTTTCTTTCTCTTCGAAAACCCTTCGTATTATCTCAGTCATCCAGCCAAACTTCTGGGGGGTGGAGGATTTGTATTCTTCGGATCTCTTTTGTTTGCGATTCCTACCATGCTATGGTTCTTCAAAAAAAATAGGGTTCCCGTTTTGCCCATGCTGGATGTGATGGCCGTGGTTACCTGTATTGTTCATGGATTTGGCAGGATCGGTTGCTTTATGGCCGGATGTTGTCATGGGAAACCGACTGACAGTTTTCTAAGTGTGGTTTTTACAAATCCCGCTTGTCAGGCAGAGCCTCTGAACACACCTCTGCACCCGACACAGCTTTATGAGGCGGGAATGATTTTTTCGATAATGGCCTTTTTGTTGATTTTTAAGTCAAACAAGAAGTTCGATGGCCAAATGTTTCTCATCTATCTCATCAGCTATTCAATTGGTCGTTCTCTTCTTGAGGTATTGCGAGGCGACATCGCAAGAGGTTTTATCGTTGACGGCTGGATTTCTCATTCACAATTCATAGCGATCATAGTAATTGGAGTGTCCATTTACTTCTATGTTAAATTGAGCAGAAAGGGTAAATTGCTTACATCCAACACTCAAAAACATGGAAGGAGATAACATTTTCATACGAGCCGGCAGGGCAACAATGAAAATCTTAAAACGCATTTTGGTAATCTCCCTGATAATAGGGATTGCAGTGCTAAGCTTTGCCTATTGGGGTGTTTATGAAAACGGTGTGATGGCTGGAAAGGTATTGAGGGTTACAGAGAAAGGTATTCTTTTTAAGACCCATGAGGGAAAGATAAGTCTCGATTCTTTTGGCGCGTTGAAGGGAGTTAGTCCTGTGGCTGAAACATTTGATTTTTCAATAGAGTCGGATCAGACCGAAGTATTGAAAAATTTACAGGAAGTCTCCCTCAGCGGAGAGCGTGTCAATCTGTATTTTGTGAAACGCTACATGAGGTTCCCATGGAGAGGAGATACCAAATATTTTGTGACTAAAGTTGAAAGAGTAAAGGCCAACTGAAATTGTCAAACTACTTTTATTACGGAAGAAGATTTTGGTACTAGTTGCCCTAAAGGCTGAACACTAAGGCCGTATTCCTTTGCGAGAGATTCAAAATCGCTTGTTTTGTCTCCATCCACAGAAACTAACAATCCTCCACTGGTTTGAGGATCGGCCAATATGGCTCGTTGTACGTCAGTGATTGGGCTGACCTTGTGACCGTAACTGTCCCAATTTCTTTGAGTACCGCCAGGCATACTCTTTTGCTGAATGTAATCATCCAAAAAATCAAACGTGGGAACTTTGCTAAACTCAATCTCAGCCGAAAGATTACTTCCCTCGCACACTTCACTCAAGTGTCCTAACAACCCAAAACCGGTAACATCGGTTAGGGCATTAACGTAAGGTAGCTTTCCCAACACCGCTCCAAAACTGTTTAGTGTAAGCATACTCTCAACGGCCTTGTTCAGGTGCGCCTCCTTTACAATTCCCTTTTTCTGCGCGGTAGTAATTATTCCAATACCAAGCGATTTTGTCAGGTACAATCGCGATCCTGCCTTTGCCTGGTTATTCTGCTTAAGGTGTTCTCTTCTAACCTTACCGGTGACTGCCAAGCCAAACACAGGCTCAGGGCAGTCGATGCTGTGACCGCCTGCCAGCGGTATGCCTGCCTTTTTACAAACATCGCGTGAGCCTTCAAGAACATCCCTCGCTACTTCAGCAGGAATTTTATTAATTGGCCAGCCTAAAATTGCAATTGCCATCAAGGGTTCTCCTCCCATGGCGTACACATCGCTGATCGCATTCACTGAGGCAATGCTTCCAAACAAGAAAGGATCATCAACAATGGGCATAAAAAAATCAGTGGTACTGACAATGCATGTTCCATCTCCAAGATCATAAACTGCAGCATCATCCTTCGACTCATTGCCCACGAGCAAAGAAGGGAAAATTGTTTTTGCTTGTTCTGAATGAAGCATTGTCTCCAAAACGGCTGGAGAAATTTTACACCCGCATCCGGCTCCGTGGCTAAATTGTGTAAGCTTAATATCCATTGTCAATATGATGTCGTTTGTTTAGAAAGTTGAATCAAATCCTCAGCGGCCCGATTGGCATTCTTGCCATCCCAATCAACAGCACCTCTGTTCTCCGGATTTCTCCTCTGCATACTGTTTGTATAGGCCTTATCGTAATAAGTAAGCAGTATCTCCATTACTTCAGGCATTTGGTCTTGCTCAAGTTTTTCCTTTGCCGTTTTGAAATGCTGACCTCCTAGTTTTTTGGTAATCTTAGTCATTGCTTCAAGGAATTCGTCTCTGTCTGCTGGGCCATACTCGTCCACTAGTCGTTGAATGCGTACACTTTTATCGAGATTTAGCATTACAACTGGGCTCCTGCGCATCGTTGTCCAAAATGATGAAGGAATGAAAACTCTTCCAACAGCAATCGATTCATCCTCAACCCAAACGGGTTTCTCAACATTTAAAGTTCTAATCTCCTCGAACAGCAAGTTCTCGAACTGTTCAGTCGTTGGTTGAGGTGGCATCATCAGCCCACCAAAAGCTGAACCCTTATGATTGGCGAGCTTCTCAAGATCCAATATCTGCTCTCCTTTTTCGTGAAGTGCGCGCAACACTTCACTCTTACCACTGCCAGTGCAACCAGAAAGAAGAATAAGCTGAAATGGCTTCTGAAAGTAATGCTGAGCTTCTTGTCTATATGATTTGTATCCACCGGAAAGGACCCAACTGTCTATTCCGGCCATTCCCACAAACTGGGCAAAGTTCGATGAACGCATGCCTCCTCTCCAGCAATGGATAACCAATTCCTTTCTTTCAGCCATGGCTATGGCTTGGTCAACCATATCAGAGAGACGCGGCCCCACCAATCGGAATCCAGAACGAATTGCCTCTGCCCTACCGCGCTGTTTATAGTCCGTCCCAACTATTTTTCTGTCCTCATCTCTCAATAAAGGAATATTAGCTGCCCCAGGTATGTGCCCAGAACTGAATTCTGACTCAGAGCGAACGTCAACAAGGGGAACTTCATTTCTGAGTTCAAATAACTGACGGCAATCAATCAAATTGATCTTTGGCATAGGTGCAATACAAAAGTATCGAAAGTGCGAAAGAAGTGTTAGTCAAATCCAAGATTGACGCTTGTGGCTACGCCAATCCTAAATCCATAGTCCTGATAGGTTCCATTTGAAAATGAAACCGCACACTCCAATCTGAAGATTCTCAGAATACCGTCCAAAGAGTAGCCGATCTCAGTGTAATCAGCGGATAGTGGCGTTGCAAGGTAGTTTACAAATACATTTTCCGTAATACCGGTCAGGCGGATGATGGGGATCTGCGTAACCAAAAACTTTCTAAAATGATAGTGAATGTTAGCTGTAAAATATTTGTCTCGTGTACTGTAGATGTAGTAATCCAGAAGACGGAAGCTTCCCACCGGGTCGGTCGTGATAATCGGTGTTTGGTTGCCAAGGAAATGTGCGTAATCCATAAAATACATCTTGCGGTTGTTTACGAACTTGCCGCCCTTGACCGCCACATCCAGTCTTCCCCGGATTCCCAGTCTCACAGAATGTTTCGCTCCAAGCTCGATCAAATCGTAGTCAACGTCACTATTGAAAATTGTGTTAAAGCCACGGGTATACTTGATGGTGAACAATGGTGACGAATCTTCAACTCTGTATTTGCGTCCATTTCGCATGCGATACTTTTGCCATGGCCTTGCTTCAAACCCAAGCGAGCCGACTACCGCATTGTGAATAGGAAAAGTGGTTGTAGAGAGCAATTGGTTCACTGGCTCATTCGAGGTGTAGGCTTCCTTGCTTCTGTTCACTAATTTAAAATCTGATGTGTTAAATAATTCTGTTCGTCTGCTAATATTCAACGAAGCTGTCATGGTGAGCTTTGGGTTGACTCTTTGCCGGTAGTTAATATCAACAAAATCGCGCTCGTACAACTTGATCAGATTCCTTTCGAGCAACAGTGTTGTGAAAGTATTGACAAGAGGATGAATAGGTTCGTCACCGTTAAATTGCTGCACATACCTGCCTCCTTCCACCACGAGCTGCGTGTTTGTCGATCGGTAATTGATATTTAATTTCCCTGATAGCTTCTCTCGGGAGAAAGCATAACGTGCAGTTGGCGTAATTTCCAGCCTCGACACTTTTGGACGCAAATGCGTGTTCAATGTGTCCCGATCTACCCATCGTTTCACATAACCAAGTTTATA
>DAORAG010000210.1:0-5661 GCA_035344095.1 Cyclobacteriaceae bacterium
GTATAGGCGTCCGGGGTGATATCAAGATTGATATCCATTGACAAACCGCTGGAGGTTGGATTTCGCTTTACCTGTTGGATATCATTTTTTGCCATTGCGACAGTGTCGGTGAAGTGTACGAAATTGATATAGTCTTTCTTCTCCACGCTTTCCGAACTTGTCATTGGAATAAATATTCTGGTATTTCTTTCTGTGCGGGCGGTAGCGGATATTTTTAAGTTGTCAGATGGTCCAAACAGGTTTGCATTTCCGGAGGCATATCCCTGACCGTAAAACAAAGAGTTGTCGCGATTGGTCGTATTGAGCAGCTGGAAATTGTTGAATGTTGCATCAAGATTTAGCCTAAACTCATTGAAGTTTCTATGCGCTATGAAGCCATTTAATGTCCCTTTATTATTAAGTACATCATTTAGTGAAAAATTATTGAAAACGAGTTGGGTGGGTGTCATTTCAAATTCGCCCGTGAACGTGTAAAGTGTTTTTAGGTAATTGATCATTATTTGACCTTTTTGTATCTCTCCTTTGCCATTGATTTCTGGCCGACTGAATGTTCCGGTAATGTCGTATGTCCCGGTAAGTTCACCATCCATTTGAGAAAACAAGTGTTGAAGAAGTGGTTCAGCTATTTTTAAATTGGCCTTGTTTAATTTGGCCTGCACATGCAACGGGTCCTCTTCTCTGGGGTTATAGAAGCCTTTTAGATCCACTGTCCTGGTGTTTAATCGGTCGATTGAAAAGTCGATATCAAACCTCTGGTCACGCTGATTCCATACGTTGATACCAGAGATATCGCCTATTAGAAAATCATTAATTGTAAGTGCTTTGATGTTGATATCATTTTGAATGTAAGGGTTGTTATACAGGTCCCGAGCTTCTGCCGATCCGTTCATCACACCGGTAAATGTTTCTCCACTCACCGTGTTCAAAAAGTCGAGATTCAAATTTTGAACTTTAAGTTCCAGCGTTTTGACCGGATCTCTTGAAATGTCGCCTTCCAGGAGAATTGACTGATCACCATTGTTGACAGCAAGCTGACGGATATTCCATTCCTGATTATGAAAAAGTGTATAGTTGTTTTGGCTAATTCTCCACACTTCATTTAATGCCCTGAAACTTGACGGAAGGAATTTGAGTCGGGTGCTGTCATTAAGAAAATCAATTGCTGCTTTCGCCCTTACATAGTTGTTCGTTTTTGTTTGGTTAAAATCCAATCCTAATTCGATATGATCGGAGTTCCAAATAGCTTCGGCAATCATATTCTCGGTGTTAAATGCTTTGGAAAGAGATTGCTTGTCAGACATTACCGTGAGCATCGCCAGAATGTCCGTGCTATCCCGCACCTTCGAGCCATTGAATTCAATCGTATTGTTAATAAATTCTTTTCCCTGATAGTATACTGTGTCGATTTCACTGAAGGTGCTAAAAATGGAAGTGACTCCATTTGAGAATTCGCCTTCGATTAGTGTGTTTTTGGACAGTTTAATGTCGAAGCCAGCCACTTCAATCACCGGATTTATATCTCTTAAAATGATATTGAAATTGGCATTGTAATCTTGAGGTCGTTTTGTTTTGCTTTCATAGTGCCTGGCAAGGGCCCCTTTATCGTTCTTGATTGTGAGATAGAACTCAGTAAATAGGTTGCTGACATCATTGAAAAGAGAGGAATAGTAATATTCTCCATGAAGGTTGATGTCGGCCAACGTACTTTTTAACAAGAGACTACGTCCATTATTCAACTTACTTGAAATGAGATAAACCGAGTCAATAGTGAGAGATTGGTCTTTGTAATTGACTAAAGTATTTGTGAATGACGCCTGACCGAAAAGGCTATCAATGCGTAGTCCACGCGAGTCGATCTCGACATCAGATCTTACAAAAAACACCTCCTTTGATAGCCCAAGATTGTGCAGAAGCGCTGTGTCCAGATTCATTTTCACCTTCACAAGTTTCTCCGGATCACTAAAATCAACTGATCCCTCTGCCTTGAGCTTTAGGTTGGGATCATTGATTGTGACGGTGCCATTGAAAAATTGGGAACGGAAGCGTGCGTCAGTTTTAATATTTTTATAATCATAATTTCGGATAGCGAGATGAGAGATTTCTCCGTTTAGCTGGAAGTCGGCAGCGTCTTCGGTGAAACCGCGACCATCGATATGACCCTTCAATGAAACACGCTTAAATAATGTGGTATCCTTTAAGTAAGTATTAAGCCTGAAGTTGGTGAGTTCAATATTGCCTCGGTACTGGGAGAGTTCCGGATTATTGCTATTGATCTTGAGGTTTACATCGGAAGATATTTTTCCGAAATTCCCATTAAAGACTCCATTCGCAACAAAGTCGTTAATAAAACCAGTGAAATTGCCGGACAACTGAAACTGACCTAGCGGCTTAATTCCGCGGAAAGTTTTCGTAGGAAAAGCGAAGGCGAGGTCATTGATGTTTACTGTAGATGGCTGCAGCGAAAGATTGATGAAAGTCTCATTGATAAAAGGTAGTCCATCCATGTCCACTTTACCATTGAGCTGGGTATTACCAATCGCTAGTTGAAGATCCCTTGCATATAATCGGCTCACCTTTCCTGAAATTTTTCCGGTGACGTTGATAGGATCGCGAATCTTGTCAACACCGGGAGCAAAGTAGGCGAGGTCCTTCGGGTAGATTACCGTGTTTTGAAGCTTCGCACTGATGTTCACTTTATTGTTGAAGTCGCTTAATGCGAGCTGGCTTGGGTAGGTGAAGACGACACTGTCTTCTATGTGGCTGCTGCCCGCGTCAAGTTTGAGGTCAATAAATTCCATTGATCGCTGTGATATCCGAAATGCGGTGCTAATGTGCTTGATATCAAACTGTGTTTGTTGATCAATGGCGGATAAGGAGTTTACCTTGAACTGAATTGTGTCACCAATCACCTTGAAATGATGAAGCTCACCATCATCCAGCGAAAGACGGAAGTGATTGTAGTCAAATTTTGGTGCGAGTGAATCCTTCCATGGGTCGCTGTAGCTGAATTTTGACTTCGACAGGATGATCTCTCCAATATTTACCTTAGCCCCTCCTTGTTTACCACTTGCGGGTTTCTTGCTCAGTCGGCTAATGAAAATATTTATGTTGAGGTCTTTGGTTGAATCGTTCTCCTGCAATTTTACCAGATTAACATCCGCACCATCAATGGTCGCGGCATCAATGTTGATGTCCGTGTCATCAAACAAATAACTGATTCTGAAGTTGATTGCCAATTTTTCGGCAGCGATCATTAAGTTTCCTTCGGGATCGCTAATAGATAGTCCTTCAATGGTGAATCGATCATACCAAACCAGGTACAGTGATTCGAAGGTCGTGGTGAAGCCTGAAGCAACCGACAGGCGATCAGTAAAGTATTTGGCAGCTTTTTTTTGTACAGCAGGAATTTGAAAAACCCCAAAGCTCAGCAGGAAGAAGAACAGGATGAAGTACAGGGTGTATAAGAACACCCTCTTCAGCCAAGAAAGAATCCGAATTTTGATAACTTGCAGGTTCATTTACATCAAAATGCATCCCAAAATCCTTGCCATAGAGTCATCATGTGATGAGACTTCAGCCTCTGTTATAAGCAACGGCAAGGTACTTAATAATGTTATAGCCTCGCAATCGGTTCATAGCAAATATGGAGGCGTTGTTCCTGAGCTTGCATCGCGCGCTCATCAACAGAACATAGTGCATGTGGTAAACGAAGCGCTTGTGTCTTCTGGTATAAGGGTGAATGAACTAGATGCAATAGCATTCACGAGAGGACCTGGTTTGTTAGGCTCTTTGCTTGTGGGAGTTTCTTTTGCAAAGTCAATTGCACTCGCGGAAAATATTCCGCTGATTGAGGTAAATCACCTACAGGCTCACGTGCTTTCCCATTTTATTGACGAACCGAAACCTTCATTTCCATTTCTCTGTCTTACGGTAAGTGGTGGGCACACACAAATCCTCCTTGTTGAAGATTATCTATCAATGAAAGTGATTGGAGAAACGCAGGATGATGCCGCGGGAGAGGCATTTGACAAGGCGGCCAAGATTATGGGCTTGCCATATCCGGGAGGACCGCTGATTGATAAATACGCGAGACAAGGTGACGAAAATGCCTTCTCGTTTCCAGCCACCTCAATGCCCGGACTTGATTTTTCATTCAGTGGTATCAAAACAGCTTTTCTCTATTTCATTCGTGATCAGATTGCAGCCGACATTGATTTTATTGAAAAAAGAAGAAATGACATTTGCGCATCGCTACAGAAACATCTTGTCGAAATGTTGATGGGAAGGTTGCGGAAAGCAAGTGAGGAAATGAATATCCAGGAAGTTGCGATTGCCGGTGGCGTTTCCGCGAATTCCGGATTGCGGAATGCAGTCGAAACCCAGGGAAAAAAGCTTGGCTGGAATACTTACATTCCTGAATTTCAATATTGCACCGATAACGCTGCGATGATTGCGATTGCAGCACACTATAAGTACCTGAAAGGTGAGTTCACCAACCTGGAAGTTTCACCCTTAGCCCGAATGCCCCTGTCATGAGAGAAATTTTTAAGCCAGGTGATCAGAAGAAATATGAGCGAACGGTTGAGGAGCAAGATCAAGCCATCTTTCATGGGGAAGTACTTCATGCAGTTTGCTCGACTTTTGCGTTGGCGCGAGATATGGAGTGGTCCTCAAGGCTTTTCTTTATTGAAATGAAAGAGGAGGATGAGGAGGGAGTTGGAACACATTTGAGTATTGATCATTTTAGTCCTGCGTTTGTTGGCGAAAAATTAAGTATTGTAGCTACAGTATCAGCTATCGATGGAAATGAACTCATGTGCGACATTGAAGTGAAAGTGGGTGATCGGGTGGTTGCAAGAGGCAAGACGGGACAAAGGATGTTGAAAAAAGAGCGTTTGAAAAAATTATTTGAGAAACCGAAATAGAGACAGGGTGAAGAGAGAACGATTTTCCAACGATGTCAATATCAAAAACAGGCAGGCTACTTTTCAATATGAGCTGCTGGATAAGTTTATTGCGGGCATGGTGTTGAAAGGAACAGAGATCAAATCCATAAGGGAAGGAAAGGTCAATCTCCAGGATGGTCATTGTTACTTCAATAATGGCGAACTGTTTGTCAAAGGCATAAACATTACACCCTATGATCAAGGCACTCACTATAATCATGAGGCTGCCCGGGAAAGAAAACTTTTGTTGAAGCGCGCTGAGCTAAAACGGCTGGAAACAAAATCGGAAGAAAAAGGTTTGACGATGGTACCTCTACGCCTCTTCATCAATGATCGGGGCTACGCCAAGCTGGAGATAGCGCTGGCAAGAGGAAAGAAAATCCACGACAAAAGACAAACCATTAAGGAGCGGGACGTGAAACGAGAACTCAATAGAATTAAAATCAGGTAGCATGGAGATCGTAGATTACGGTGTTTGCCGATTGTCCATCGTGCCGGTGCGCAAAGATCCTGATGATCGTTCGGAGCAAGTAACGCAGCTCCTCTTTGGTGACCACTATGAGGTATTATCATTTTCTAAAAATGGAAAATGGGCGAATGTCAAAATTTTTACGGATGACTATGAAGGATGGATCGATGGTAAGCAACATCATACCATTACTGCCGAGTATTTTAATCAAATCAACAACGCTAATTTTAAAATAACGACCGACAT
>DAORAG010000211.1:0-5640 GCA_035344095.1 Cyclobacteriaceae bacterium
GTGACGACCGAACACCGAGTTTGTGCGGGACTGTAATATTGGAGATAACCGTTGAGCCGGTGAACGATCCTCCAACCGCGGTGCGGGATTCGGTGAATGTTGATCCCAAAAAGACCATTACAGGTAATGTATTAGATAACGACTTCGACATTGATGGGGATTTAATCACTGTAAGTGGATCATTGATCACACTTCCCGCCAACGGTACTGCATTGGTCTCACCAAATGGTGAATTCACTTACGTGTCGAATGCTGCCTTTCGTGGCATCGACTCTCTCGTCTACGAGGTTTGTGATTCAGCCACACCGACAGCCTGCAGTGAAGGAACGCTGGTGATTCTTGTAAGAGAACTGCCTCTGCATCCTTACGAGGGTCTGACCCCCAATGGAGATGGAAATAATGATTATTGGCAAATTGATGGCATCGATTATTTCCCAAATAACGTGGTAAGAGTTTTCGATCGTTTCAATAATAAGGTGTTTGAGATGGCGGGATACAACAACGAAAACAAAGTATGGAAAGGTGAGGCTAATCACGGCATTGGTCCAGGCGGACTTCCTGAGGGTACCTACTTCTATAACATCGACCTTGGAGATGGAAGTAAGCCGGTGAGTGGTTTTGTGGTATTAAAGACTAAGTAAATGGTTCGATTTCTACCGCTTAGCTTTTTTCTTGTCTTTTCTCTTATCCAAAATGTTGGGGCCCAGCAACAAGCCACCTATGCGCAATACATGTTCAACGGTATGGCTATCAACCCTGCCTATGCGGGACACCATGGGGCGCTTAGTGCAAGTTTTCTTTCCCGATTTCAAAACGTAGGACTGAACGGAGCACCTAACACACAAACTTTCTCTGCACACTCGCCACTACTAAATCAGCGGATGGCCGTTGGCTTCATGGTTATCCACGATAAAATCGGAGTAATTGGTCAGACTGGTATCAACGGAGTCTACGCCTACAAGATTCCCGTGTCAGAAGATGCCACCCTGTCATTTGGTTTGCAGGCCGGCATAGGGATGTACAATGCAAGGTACTCTCAACTGGACCTGTACAATCAAGGAGATCAGGTTTTTTCGGATGACGTCCGTCAAACGCGGCCCAATTTTGGTGCGGGCGTTTTTTATGACCACAAAACCTGGTTCGTAGGTGCCTCAATGCCTCACATGGTAAACAATGTTTTCTCGAGGTCGACCAATCTAAGGACGATAAAACAGTCAACACCTTTCATTCTTAGTGGCGGATATGTCTTTGAACTAAACCCCATGTTCAAAATCAAACCCAATTTTTTATTTAAGATGGTAGACGATCGGGTTGTTGAATTTGATTTGAATACGCATCTCTTATTTGATGAGGTGTTGTGGGTTGGCATGTCTTACAAATTCTCCAATGCCTTCACCATGATGACTGAGATGCAGGTGACGGATCAGCTGAGATTTGGATACGCCTATTCCGTTACCACGGGACTGTTGCGCACTGCAGAACTGGGGTCTCATGAGATTCTCTTGAATTATCGTTTCAAGTTCAACCTAAAAGGAGTGGTGACTCCGAGATATTTTTAGTCATGAGAAGAGCAATCATTCTTGTATGCATTGTAATGACTATAGGGGAGACCTTGGCGCAAAGCTCAAATATCTCAACCCTCTTCATGAGTTCTTTTGAAAAGGGTGAGAAGATGTACCAACATCTGGCTTACCGCAATGCACTTGAGCTCTTTTTGTATGCGGTGGAAAGGGACCCGGAAAATTATGTCGCCAGGCAGAGAATTGCAGATTGTTATTATCGATTGGGAAATATCGATGAGGCAGAAAAGAGATATGCCGAGCTGGCCGCATCCGAAATGGCAGATCCAGTTTATAAATATCAATATGCGCAAGTACTAAGTGTACAAGGCAAATATGGTGATGCTGAGAAGTGGTTTTCTTTGTACAATGCCGCACAAAAAGATGACGCAAGAGGGCAAGAAAAACTTAGTTTCATTTACTCATTGAGTTACTATTTCAGGGACTCAGTTCTATACACTATCTCAAATAAAGGATTCAACAGTGATCAGTCCGATTTCGCACCCAACCTTCACAAAAATGGAATCGTATTTGTGTCGGCTCGCGACAGGGATCTGTTTATTAAGAAAAAATCTTTATCTGCCATTGACGAAAATGAATCCCACCTCAATGTTTATATAGCACCCGTTGATGCAACACTAGACGAACAGGTTAAGCCTTTCTACCATGACGGCATGAATACCATTTTACATGATGGACCCATTACTTTTTTCAACAACGAACGAAATGTGGCTTTCACTCGAAATAATACCCGGAATGGCAAGCCAATCACAAACAGTAAGGGGCGGGTTAACCTTAAATTATTTTTTGCAAAGTTGAATGATGATGACCAAATGAGTCATTTCCACGAGTTTCAATATAATGACGATGATTACTCTGTCGGGCACCCGTTTGTCTCTGAAGATGGGTTACGACTAATTTTTGCATCAGATATGCCAGGTGGTTTTGGTGGAGTGGATCTTTATGAGTCAGTTCGCCAAACCATAAACGACAAATGGTCTAAACCAGTCAACCTTGGTGCGAATGTCAACACACTGGGTGACGAATTTTATCCACACCTGGTAGGCTCCACACTCTACTTTTCGTCAAATGGTCATGGGGGGCTTGGCGGCCTTGACATATTATCAAGCTCGTATTCTTCAGGCAGATTTGAGTTTCCGATCAATCTTGGTTTTCCCCTAAATACCTCGTCAGACGACTTTTCACTTATTCTGGATAAATCAGGCCGCAATGGGTTCTTTGCTTCCAATAGACCGGGTGGCAAAGGTTATGATGATATCTACCAGTTTACAGTCAATTCTTTTTTCCTGACCGTAAAGACAGTTGAAAGGCAGGACTCGGCTAAGCGCATTGATAAGGCTACCGTCAGTTTATTCGATGAAAATGAAAACCTGCTGGCGGAAGAGGTGACGAGTGCAAATGGTATCGCTCATTTTGATTTGGACTTCGATCGCGACTATATCATCAAGGCAAAAAAGAAAGACTATAGTTTTGTTGACACACTTTCGTACTCCACCCATACCCGACATCTGGGCGGGGATAGTGTTCTTGTTCCGTTGTGGAAACAAAGCCTGTTTGCCAAAGGCTCTGTTTATAGCAATGAATCACAAAGCCTTTTGGATGGAGCCACGGTAACGCTTGAAAATGTGACTACAGGAGAAAAGCAGCGTGCGATTGTTGATAGCACTGGGCGATATGATTTTAAAATCCAGCCTAATACACGGTATCGTGTTACCGCTTCGAAAGAAGGATTTTTGGATTCTGGATTCAATCTCAACACATCAAATATTTTTGATGGCGATCTGGTCAATGATTTTTTGTTGGAGGAAGTGTTTGTTGAAAAAGCAGTGATACAATTTGACTTCGATAAATCACAGTTAAGAGCCGAAGAGGCAGAGCAACTCCGTCCGATTTTAAAAGAATTGAAGCGTAACAAGACAGCAACGTTGAATATTGGTGCACATGCCGACTCCTACGGCACTAATCAGTACAACAAGGCCCTTTCAGAAAGACGTGCCGAAGCTGTGCTGTCCTACTTCACCGCTAACGGCATCGTGAGATCCCGGATTGAAGCAACTGGATTTGGAGAAGAATTGCTTTTGAATCGTTGCAGCAATGGAGTGGAATGTTCCGAAGAGGAACACTCGCTCAACAGGCGAGCTGAGGTGAAGGTCCAGCTACCCCAGTAGTCCTGATCAGCTATCAATCGACCTTTATGCAGTCATTTAAGTAGGCATTTCTTCCTATTTTGCAATCCTAAAAGGGATTTCATGAAGAAAATAGATTTCAAAGGAGATGTATTGCCACATCTTTTGGCTGTTCTGGTATTTCTAGTCGTCACCATCATTTTCTTCAACCCTGTTTTCTTCGACAACAAGGCACTCAGTCAGGGCGACATCCAGCAATGGGAAGCCTCTTCAAAGGCTTTAAGGGATTATCGCTCGCAGACAGGTGAAGAAGGACTTTGGGCACCCTCCATGTTCAGCGGAATGCCTGCCTATTTGATCAATATGGACTGGAGCAATGGGGTCATTGTGGCGATTAAAAAAATATTTTCTGTCGGTCTGCCGCATCCGGTTGTTAATATCTACTGGGCATTTCTCAGCTATTATATTCTTCTACTTGTTTTTCGGGTGCGGCCAATGCTTGCTATTGCTGGCGCTCTCGCCTTTGGTCTTTCATCCTATTTGATTGTCGGGATGGCTGCCGGGCACAACGCAAGAGTGGGAGCGATTGCCTTTATGCCATTGGTTATTGCCGGTATTCATTTGGCTTTTTCAGGTAAGCGATTGATGGGATTCGTAGCTACTGCATTGGGACTGTCGCTTCACTTTCGTGAAAATCACTTGCAGATAACTTATTACATGATGTTGATCGTGTTGGTGTATGGCATTGTGTGGTTGGTTGCTGCGTTGCGAGAAAAAGTGGTACAGGATTTCTTTAAAAATGTTGCCGTTCTGATCCCTGCCGTAGTGCTTGCGGTAGGAACATTTCTTGGCCCGATGTGGGCGATTGCCGAGTACGGTGAATTTTCAATACGCGGAAAATCTGAGCTGGCGTCCAGTGGTGAGCCTACCGGAGGTCTTGATCGTGACTACGCATTCTTTCACAGCAGTGGAATATTAGAGTCATTCACATTGATGATTCCCAATGTGTACGGTGGCAGTAGCTCTGATTACCTGGTGCAGGATGAAGGGAGCAACACCTATCAGGCCTTAATGCGAAGTGGAGATAACAACACGGCAAACCAATTGGCAAGATTCAGCTCTGCCTACTGGGGGCCACAGGCTTACACTGCACCCTACTACGGTGGTGCAATCATATGTTTTCTGTTTGTGATCGGAATTGTGTTTGCGGATAAAAAATATGTTTGGTGGCTCGTCACGGTCAGTGTTCTCGGTATGATGATCAGTTGGGGTCGGCATTTTGAGACGCTCAATTATTTTCTGTTCGACTACCTGCCGGGGTTCAACAAGTTTCGGTCAGTAACTTTTGCGATTGTTATCACACTTTTTGCAATGCCACTGCTCGGTATGCTTGGATTGGAAAAATTATTTGAAGAGGGAATCAATCCAGCCACCAAAAAGAAATTGTTAATCGCTTTCGCGTTTACCGGAGGTGTTTGCCTTCTTGCGGCTCTTTCTGCCGGGATGGCCAACTTTCTCAGAGAAGGTGAAGGGCAGCTGCCTGCTTGGTTTACTAACGCCCTCAGAGAAGATAGAAAAGCGTTGTTTCGAAGCGATGCCATCCGATCGTTCTCTTTTATACTTGGAATTTTCGTCCTGCTATACCCTGACGTTCGCAAAAAGATTTCTCCATTTGGATTTTATGCCTTCCTCATATTCATGGTGGCGATGGATATGTCAATGGTGGACAGGCGCTACTTCGATTCATCGAACTATCAAAGAAAAAGGACTGCACATTTTACTCCCACCGCTGCAGACGAGGAGATTCTGAAGGATAAAAGTTACTACCGCGTGTATAGTCTTCAGGAATCTTTTAGTCAGGAGGCTCGCACTTCCTATTTCCACAACTCACTTGGAGGTTATCACGGGGCTAAAATCCGGAGGTATCAGGATTT
>DAORAG010000212.1:0-5624 GCA_035344095.1 Cyclobacteriaceae bacterium
TATGAAAAAGGCCGTTGAAGAATTCAACGGCCTGCGACTAATTTTTACGGAGTCTTACCTACTTGTTGTCTTTTTCGAACTCCAAAGATGCTGAGTTCATGCAATACCTTAATCCGGTTGGCTTTGGCCCATCCGGGAAGACGTGACCCAAGTGGCCACCGCAATTGCTGCATACCACCTCATCACGGACCATGCCCAGGCTGGTGTCTTTACCAACCACTACAGCGTCATTGGCTACCGGTTTGTAGAAACTTGGCCACCCGCTTCCTGACTCAAATTTTGTTTCTGAATCAAAAAGCTTTTGGTGACACGCGGCACAATAGTACGTGCCCTTTTCGTGGTTGTCCCAGTATTTTCCAGTGAACGCCCTTTCGGTGCCCTTTTCTCTTAAGATATAGTATTGCTCATCGGTGAGCTCTTTCTTCCATTCCTCTTCAGTCTTTTTCATAGGATAGTCATGTGCTTGTTCTTTCTCTTTAACTTTCTTTTGGCCGCACGCTGATATCGCTACAGCCATAAATAACAGATAAATGTATTTGGTCTTTCTCATTGTGCGTACTTTTTACTTCACCACCATATACGATCAAAGGTCGACTTCCGGATGTCTTTCACCCGGATAGGTTGAAGTAATGTCCTTTGACTGACACTACTCATTAACAATTTACCTGGAGAATGGTTCTCTGATTAGTTGCCCACTGTAATATCCTGAGATTGGCTGTTGAAGGTGATGGTAGCTGTGTTATCGCAAGATGCCCCTGCATCGCCATAGTTAATAATGAAAGGCAAGGTGCCGACAGTAAACAAGGCTTCCCCTTCAGCGGGTAGTGCGAATCCACTAAATGCGCATTCAGTTTTAAACACGAGAGCCCGGTTTATCACAAAGGTGTAGTCTGTAGCTGTCCGTGTTTTACCGCTCGCCTGTCCTTCTACTTCCCATGTAGTGCCACCGATGGTGTTGCCAAATGTTATAGTGTGAACATGAGTGGCATTACGAGTGATGGTCGTCTCGTCCGGAAAGGTCGCTATACCATCCTCATCCTGAACTGTGAATGTAACTGTCAGCGAAGGGGAGGCTGTAAGAGAGGTACTGGTCACCGTTCTCGTGCCTTCTATCTGAACACCATTAACAAAATAATCCTCGAAGGTAGTTACTGTCGTTGAATTGGGTACAAACCTGAGACCCGAATAGGCAACCAATATTTTACCTTTTCTTACAACACCTTTTGAATCGGTCTGACCTGCGCCAAAATCAATGGTGATGGTACCCTTGGGACTCAAAGGAGTGCTGGCCTCGTCCGTCACGAGTGTGACAGTGGCTCCTGTAAAGCGTGTGTCTCCCTCAATGTCAATTGTGATAGTGCCACGGGTGCGACCACCTGCTATTTGGGCCGAGCTGGGGGTATTAAATGCCTTGGTCGATAGATCACCTGCCTCGTTAAAGTAGGCCTCGGTTACCGACTGGTCTTCGATTGCCGCATTTTGCTGGGCAGAAAGAAGGGTTTCGACATCATCTTTGCAGCTAAAAAATAGAATAGGAACTAAGAGTATGGAGTATTTCAAGTTTTTCATTGCGTTGTTGGTTTATCAAATCATAGAAAAAACAATGCCAAATAAGGCAATTGCCAATGCAAATCTACAAGCTATAACGACTCATTCATACTTGTATTCTGTCATTAAACCGTTTGATTGAGTGTTTGTCGTTTCGTGTGTACTTCCCGTTAAACAGAAATAAAAAAGCCGGGCTGTTCGAGCCCGGCTAAATAATTGGTTTGTTGACCTTACTTTTTGATATCGTCCAGGTTAAGCTTTTGATTTAGAGTAGGTAGTTCACCATTAAAAATTGTATTGAGTTTGTTCAGGTGACCATCCAGCTCCTTCGACAATTCGTCAAACACTTTGTAAGCCCCATCGGTCGGCTTTGCATCACCGGTCTCGACACTTCTCCTCAATGAAGATAGTCGGTTATTGAGTTTGATAGGGAAGTTTAGAGGATCCTGACCACTTTGATTCTTGGTTTGATAGAGATCGTTTTCGATTACAGTGATCTTGGCCAAAAAATCTTTGGCTGCGGCATTGGCAGCGGGGTCACCAATTGATTTCATTCCCTCTTCAATCTTCTTTCTCGTTTCTCTGATTTTTATCACAGCTTCGTTGGCGGCACTTTCCTTATCTCTGATTTTAACCGCCAGTTCGTATGTTTCCTTGAGGTCTGCTTCCGTCACACCTTTGAGATTCGGATCCATTTTTATCTTGAAAGGTTGAGTGGAGGTAATGCCTCCTGCGGTTAATCTTACTTTGTAGTCACCGGGAGGTGCAGCTGGTCCGCGTTGAGGGCGACCACTCCAGATAATGATTCCATCGAATACAGTAGCACCTGGATAGCGAAGATCCCATGTAAAACTGTTGACACCCTTGGCTGTTGTGGGTTTGGTACTGCCTCCACGCATCCACCAAGGTACATTGGCATTTACCTTGTACTCTTCCTGTGTTCCTTTGAATGTGGAAATGATCTTATCCTGCGAATCAAGGATCTCAATCTTAACAGTGTCTAGTTTGTTCTTCAGATAGTATTGAACCTTAAGGTCATAAACGCCACGAATAGGATCGCTCGGTTTGAACAACACTACGTTTTTGGCCATCACATCGGCAGAAACTTGTCTGAGTGGATTGATGTCATCAAGGATCCAAAATCCACGACCGTGAGTACCTAACACAACGTCACTGTCTTTAATGACGAGGTCGCGAATCGGAGTGTCAGGAAGATTAAGTTGTAACGGTTGCCACAAATCTCCTGCATTGAAGGATACATATGCTCCATGCTCGGTTCCAAGGAATAGCAAGCCGGGGCGCTCTGGATCTTCCCTTACCGCTCTTGCGAAATGCCCGTCTTTGATTCCGTTGACGATTTTTGTCCAGGTCTTTCCATAGTCTGTGGTGCGGAATACATACGGTTGACGATCATCGACTTGATAGCGATTGGCAGCCACATACAAGGTGCCGGGATTCTTTTGCGATTCCTCGATAATACTCACGCGCGAGAATTTTGGAAGCTCCTTAGGCGTGATGTCCTTCCAGTTCTTACCACCATTTTGAGTAATGTGAATTTTTCCATCATCTGATCCTGCCCAAATCGTGTTTACATCGTGGAAGGATGGAGCGAGGGCAAAGACGGTAGCATAAATCTCGGGCCCGTTCATATCGTTGGTAATGATCCCTCCGGTTTCTCCCAATGTCTCGGGATCGGCATAGGTCAGGTCTGGGCTGATCTTCTCCCATGTTTGTCCATCATTAGTTGTTTTCCAAACATGCTGCGAGCATGTGTACATGATCTTTGGATCTTTTGGGGAAAACATGATGGGGAATGTCCACTGCCAGCGTTCTGGTAAGGCGCTGGCAGGTTCACCGGAGAAAAATCTTGGGTATACCTGTATGTCCCTTATTTGTCCGGTTTTTCTGTTATATCGTGTTAATAGTGCACCCTGACTTCCCGCATAAAAAATGTCCGGGTCGGTTGGGCTCTGTGTAATCCAGCCACTCTCTCCGCCTCCAACAGCGTAGTACCAACCATGATTTGGCCCACGGGCTTGCATATGATCCCATCCATCACTTGGCATGGCCAGTGTGGAGTTATCCTGTTGTGCACCCGCCACATGATAAGGCACATCACTGGTAGCCATCACGTGATAAAACTGGGTGGTGCAATAATCTTCTTCCGTCCATGTTTCTCCTCCATTCACGCTCACGCATGCACCACCATCGTTAGAGGCAATCATCCTCATGGGGTTATTGGGATCGATCCATAGATCGTGGTTGTCGCCATGCGGTACCACAATTTCCTTGTCGAAGGTGACGCCACCATCCGATGACTTCCAGAAATCTACATTAAGACCGTAGACTATGTCTTTATTTAAGGGATCCGCAACCAGGCGTGAATAATAGAACGCTCTTTGTCTAAGCTTGCGTTCATTGTTGGTCATCTTCCATGTCCATCCACCATCGTCCGATCTGTAAACACCACCATTATTTGCTTCCACAATTGCCCATACGCGATTCGGGTCAGCAGGGGATACCGTAACTCCGATTTTCCCTATTGGTCCTTCCGGCATACCTGGGTTTTTGGTCAAGTCGGTCCAGGTTTCTCCGCCATTTTCTGATTTCCAGAGTTTGCAATCCGGTCCACCTCCCCACATCTTCCATGCTTTTCTGTAAACCTGCCATGTAGAGGCATAAAGTACTCTTGGATTGGTTCTATCAATTATCAGATCTGCGGCTCCGGCTTTGGGACTTACGTACAAAACTTTTTTCCATGTATTGCCTCCATCTGTAGATTTAAATACACCGCGTTCCTCATTGTCTCCATAAGGATGGCCAAGTGCCGCCACATAGACAATGTCTGGATTAGTAGGGTGGATCCTGATCCGGGCGATAGCCTGTGTTTCTTTCAGGCCAAGGTGCCGCCACGTTTTGCCACCGTCAACGGATTTATAAACACCTTCTCCCTGAGTGATGCTTCCACGCAGCTGGGTTTCACCACCGCCTATGTAGATGATGTCCGGATTGGTTTCTGCTATGGCTACTGCCCCGATGGAAGAGGACCCGATTTGACCATCGGTGACAGGGAACCATTCATTACCTCCATCTGTGGTTTTCCACAACCCACCCCCGGTTGCTCCGAAATAGTACTCATTTGGCCGACCGGGGCTTCCCATTGAACTGAGTGACCTGCCACCGCGGTTAGGTCCGATGTTCCTCCATGTCATGTTGCTGTAAAACGAAGGATCGACAGGAGGCGCAGGTCTGGGTTGCGTCCAGCCTAATTGCCCTACGAAAATCGAAGAGATAAAAAGTATGGTGCTAATGCGTGTGCAATTCATAAGTAAGATTTGTTAGGTGGGTACAAAGTATCGTGAAATCCAAATAATGGCAATGAGAATTACATGGGTGACCCTGGCAGTAGATGACGCTGGCTTTGCCTCACGAATGCTTGAGCATCTTATTTGTTAATTTTACCCCGCTGGTCGGTCAACTTGTTATTGGCAGGACTGGTATTTGACGAGTTATTACGTTGATATTGGACAAAATTCTTCGCTGGATTAGTGGGTTCTCGTTCGTGGTATTGCTAATGGCTGTATTGTTGGTTGCACCCATTGACTTTACGCCTCTGCGTGATCATCCATTTTATCCTGTAATGATGAACAGGGTCCAAGACTTTCAACCCACCGAATATCTATCAGGTGGAGAACTAAAAGTTGGTTGGAGCAAATTCTCTATCGTTCCAGATCATCCCATGCAGATGGCCGGGTACAAGCCGCGGGCTGAGTTTGAGTCTGTGCACGATTCCCTTTACATGACAATCCTAAGTATCGACAATGGAGGAACCACCGCCTATTTTGTATCTGTAGATCTACTGATTTTTCCGCCAACATTGAAAGAGAAGATCAACGAGCGATTAGGCAGCGATTGGTCTGGATTCATTTATTATTCCGCAAGTCACACGCATACATCTGTGGGGGGGTGGGACCCTTCTTTGCTGGGTCAGATACTTATGGGCAGCTACGATGAAGTTTATGTGAACGACCTCGCTGAGAAGGCGGTATTGCACCTTAAACTAGCCAGTAGAAATG
>DAORAG010000213.1:0-5572 GCA_035344095.1 Cyclobacteriaceae bacterium
GCCCCTTTTCCGAATGGACGCAACCTGCCTCCGTTGTCCTTTGTGCCAGGATCTTCGGAATATTCTTTGCACACTTTTGTCCAATCTTCACCGGCCAAAATTTTCTGATAGGCCTCGTCTATTCGACTTTTATTTTCATTTCCTCGTAGTAAAATATGCGACACTTCAATTTCACCACTCGATGGCCTTCGGTCGGCTACTTTAATAATGTGATAGCCAAACCGTGTTCTCACCAAATTGGACACCTTTCCGATTTCAGTTTTAAATGCAGCATCCTCAAAAGGGTAAACCATTTGAAGTGCCGTGAAATAACCCAGGTCGCCATTATTTGACTTCGCGGAAGGATCATCTGAAAACTCTTGCGCAAGCTTTCCGAAATCCTCTCCCCTTACAACTCGCTCTCGAATCTGATTCGCCTTATTGTAGGCCTCCAGTGTGTCTTTTGGCGATGCGTCTCCTTTAATAGAAATCAGAATATGAGATGCCTTTACCTCCTGATTCATCCGGTCATAAGCTTCCTTCACCAGTTGGTCCAGCGCATCTTCCTCCGCCACAAATGGCCTTCTCAGTTCAACTTTGTACCCGTCCAGTTCATTTTTGAAACTCTCTGTATTTCCCATCCCCCGCGACTCTGCCTCGGCTACTTTCAATTTAAAATTGACAAAGAGCGTCAGGTATTCTTCAATTTTTTCTTTGGTAAACTCTTCCTCTCTGCTCTGATGATTTTTTCTGTACAGATATACAAATTCGTCTACATCAACGGGCTTACCATCAACGGTGAACAGCACGAGGGACTTGTTCTTTTGTTGACTGTAGGCATGACTAACAGGCAGTAGTACTGCGAGCAGAAAAAAACAACAGAATTTCATTCGTAACTCCGAAGACAAAGTACTCTAGTTCTTTGCTTTAGACATTATTTTCTCCACGGATGTGGTGGTCGAAAAATCCTCAATGGGATTGATGTCTTTATCGTACAATCTCATGTGAGGAAGATAGGAGGCATTGAGAACCTTGTAGGTGGCCACAGGGCTGGCATACAAAAACTTTACATTTTTGAAATTGTTCAACTCATAACGCTCAGAAAACTTTTTGATCTCCGCCATTGTCTCCGAACTGATCATCAGTACAGTCACGTCCTTTAGCTTGCTAATATTATTTCTGATCTCAACCGCTTCGTCCTGGCAATGTTCGCAAAATGGATTGAACACCACAGCGAGGTACGAATTACGCTTGTCAGCTGCAGTCAACGTAAACGCTGTGCTATCAAGTGTGAGTAAATTCAAGCTATCCAACTCGCCCATAGGAATAGGAGTTGTATCTTCAAATGAACAACTCGAGGTGACAAGACCTGTGGCAACAACAATCAAGGAGAGAACTAAAATTCCAACACTTCTTTTCATTTCTATTGCTAACTGTTTTGAACTTTAAATTTGAATTGCTTTTCTCAGTACACAAACGTTTTTTCCATCACGATTTACGTACTCTACTTTATCCATAATGGACTTCACCAGCCTAATGCCCAGACCTCCTTTTCTCTTTTCATGGATCAGGTTATCCATTTGGGGTTCGCTAAATTTATTAATATCAAACACATTACCATCATCAATTATTTCAAAAACGAGTTCACCCCGGTTGGGCTCGTTTATCCTCAGTTCGATGGTGTGATCCGGGTTGCAATGATGCGCATGTATCATCAGGTTGGAACACATTTCATCTATGGCAAGAATAATCGCACTCAATTCCAGCTCAGGGATACTATGATCCTTTAGTGAGGTGCGAATGAACTCGCGAATGCCTTTCAAATTGCTGAGGCTACACCCTATGTTATACTGATAGCTCATTGATCAATTGCTTTGCCTCTTCCTTCGTGTTTCTTATATGTAGCAAATCCGCCAATCCGAGAATATTAAAATTGTTTTCCACTTTTTCGTTCAGTCCATACATTACCATGCAAATACCTTTATCGCTAAACTCTTCGATATAAGACATAAAAACACCCAACCCGGCTGAGGAGATGTATTCAAGAGAACCACAATCCACCAGAATTTTTTTATACCCCTCTCCGACACTTTTGGCAATCGAGAGATCCAGCTCAATGGATGAACTGGCGTCAATTTCACCGATTATCGCCAGGGTGTCTATTCCTTCTTCTTGTAGCCTTTTGATCTGAACCATTGTTATTAACGATTTTAATTTTTATTAGTTCTAACTAGCCAAACTTCACAATCATGGTCGTGTAGTCGTCATTTATGTCCTTTGTTCCCGAATATTCGTAGAGTTTTGTGATCAGGTGCTCCTGAATCTCTTTTGCACTCTTTTTGCGCACTTCCATCAGGGTTTGTTGCAGTCTATCATAGCCAAATTCTTCCCCTTTGTTGTCATTTGCCTCGGTGATTCCATCGGTGTACAACACCATGATATCACCAGTTTTATATCCAAAAGAATTCACCTCAATCATCTTGCAATAGCTCTTGTTCTTCACCATTCCCAGCGCGGCTCCCTTATCTTTAAAGTATTCTGATGAGTCGGTATCGCCATGATAGTACAAAACGGGACAATGACCTGCGCGGCAATACGTGACGGTTTTGTTGACCGTGTCGATAACGAAATAAATAGCTGAAATAAACGAGCCTCTTTCCAAACAAAACACCAGCGCCTGGTTGGCACGCACCATAAACTCGGTTGGTTCGAGTTCCTGCTGCGCCAGGCTGTGGAAGATCCCCTTCATCTGCGACATATGGAATGCCGCTGTTGTTCCCTTTCCAGACACGTCAGCGATAATCAAAGCCACTTTGTTCTCATTGACTCGAATGGTGTCGTAGTAATCTCCACCTACCTCATCTGCGGATTGTGAAAATGCCGCAATGTCAAAGTCTCCATCTGACTCGAGGTTTTCTGGCAAGAGGCTCTTCTGCACCATCTTGGCAATTTTCAACTCCTCTTTGTAACGTTCGTTTTGGAATGCTTCTTCAAGGAGTCGGAAGTTCTCAATAGAGATACCCGCCTGGTTGGCGAAGGTGGAGACCACCCGGGTCATCTCTTTGTTAAACCCTTCCGGTAGTTCTTTTAGAATCGCGAGTGTTCCAATCGAATCGCCCTTCACCATGATAGGAAAGGAAAGAATAGACCTGAACCGAGCCCCCTTAAGCGAACCGAGGTGTTTGGATAAGTTTTTTGTCTTATCAACGCCTTGGTCGAGCACTCCTTTGACCTTATTTGTGCTCAGGTGATCTTTGATGGCCCTTGCTTCCGGTTCCGATATCCCGTACGTGTAAAGTTTATCTTCTTCAGAGGCACTTTTAATCTCCAACCAAGCTGCATCGGCAAATACTGAACTGACGGAACTTTCCAGCAGAATGTTGTAGACACTCTCCTCGTTTTGTTCAGTTTGAATGGATTGACTGATCCTTTGGAAGTTGACCACCTCCTCCAACTTCTGTTCAAAGACTGACGATGTTGGAAGGTTGAAAAGTATTACCAGAAAAGAGAATAAACTGTAAACGATAACGAATCCGAATATTGAAAGGCTAAACGTGTGCGCTCTAAAATCAAGGAAGGATGTAGACTGAATGCTGATGAAATCCGAGAGACGGGTAACGGTGTAAAGGAAATATCCCAGATAGAAAAATGCCAACAGAAGCAAAAGCAAGCTTGTCCACTTCTGTTTGAAGTTCAGATAGGCAACCCACTTCATGTTTGCCGAAAGGATCAGGCCGACAACTCCAAGCGCCACAGCTATGACCGTCCCCAGCGTCCCGTTTAGCGAGGTATTGATACTATCATACAGCAGAGCGAATAGGAGTGTGAATTCAAAAACTCTCCAAATGCGGATCAGCCATTTTGACTTCTGATAAAGAATAAGTCGCTTCCATGAGGTGTAGGCAGCAATCAAAAAGCTAATAAATAACGCCAGGTTGATCTGGTACACCACATCCACGAAGAGGACGTTAGTGGCCAAAGCTGTTTCGCCTAATAAAAAAAGTATCAGACGAAGGGCAAGTGAAATGACGGTGGCAACAAGCCCGGTCGCAAAAACCTGCCATAGGATGTCGGTGAAGTTGAGGTTCTCCTCCTTCTCAATTTTGAATTTGTAGTAATAAAAAAGGCAGAGTACATACAGGTCGAACATGACCCTGGGCAACCACACTGGCACATCAGGTCTCAACCCACGGATATCACTGAACAAAACTGTGACGTCTGAAAAGACCAATACAACCCAGGCAATAAAGGAGCCTAAAAAAGTGAGTCGTATGAGGGCCTTAGCTCGCAAAATGGACGGAATTGATAAAAAAATAAGCCAATCGGAAAATTGGCTTTACAATAATAGGAAAAGGAGTTTAGCTCCGGAAATGCCGTTTTACCGGCCGGTATTCCTATTAAAGTCTAATTTCGGCTATAGTTTGGCGCCTCTTGAGTAATCGACACATCGTGTGGATGGCTTTCGTTAACTCCTGCAGCCGTGATTTTAACAAATTTGGCACCTTTAAGCTTCTGAATGTTCTTGGCACCACAATAGCCCATACCAGCTCTCAGGCCTCCCACGAGCTGATACAGCACCTCGGACACAAGACCCTTATACGGCACCCGCCCAGAAATCCCTTCTGGCACCAGCTTCTTAATGTCGTCTTCGGTATCCTGGAAATAACGGTCCTTCGAACCTTTGTCCATGGCTTCCATCGATCCCATGCCTCGGTAAGACTTAAACTTTCTCCCCTCGTATAAGATCATATCACCCGGGGCTTCTACCGTTCCAGCGAGCAAAGATCCGATCATTACACTGTCCGCTCCGGCTGCAATCGCTTTGGCAATGTCACCAGAGAAACGAATGCCCCCATCTGCAATCACCTTTACACCAGAACCTTTCAGCGCTTTCGCAGCCTCATACACTGCTGAGAGCTGTGGCAGTCCCACGCCAGCTACAATACGAGTTGTACAGATACTGCCAGGGCCCACGCCAACTTTTACGGTATCTGCTCCCGCTTGTGCCAACATTTTTGCGCCATCACCAGTAGCCACATTGCCCACTACAAGTTCTACCTCTGGAAATTTCTTTTTTACCAGCTTGGCATTCTCTATCACAAACTTGTGATGTCCATGTGCCGTGTCGATACTTACCACATCAACACCCGATGTTTTTAATGCGGTGATTCGATCTAAAATATCTGGAGTGACGCCAACGGCTGCGCCCACGCGTAAGCGGCCAAAGCTATCCTGACAGGCATTGGGCTTGTTTTTCTTCTTTTGAATGTCTTTGAAGGTAATTAGACCTGTCAGCTTACCTTTCTTATTGACGATCGGCAGCTTCTCAATTTTATGTTTTTGAAGAATAACCTCAGCCTTCTCCAGGGTGATGCCTTCCTGAGCCGTGATTAGATTTTCTCGGGTCATCAGCTCTTCAACAGGCTTGTTCATGTTTTTTTGAAACCGGAGGTCGCGATTGGTAATGATGCCCAAAAGTTTCCCATTTCCATCTACGACCGGTATCCCCCCAATCTTGAACTCCCGCATTATATTTTCAGCATCGCGCAGGGTTGAGTTTACCTGAAGTGTGATGGGATCGAGGATCATACCG
>DAORAG010000214.1:0-5545 GCA_035344095.1 Cyclobacteriaceae bacterium
CTCAACTCATCCGGTCGTATACCCGTGGGCACCAACTCTGACCTGATGAGGGCGCCAACACCTAACTTTATGGAAAACCGTACCGGTGCCAAGGCAGTATCTACCCCCTCCAACCTCCATGCGTGGGAAGCGATGCACAAGGAATACGGATCCTTGGAGTGGAGTTCATTGTTCGACCGCGCGATCGAGCATGCAGAAAATGGATTTGAGGTCTACCCGCTTTTGGCAAGGTTCATTGAGATGTCAGCCTCAGACTTCTCCGACTACACAAATGGTTTTTATGCGCCAACGGGTAAACCCTTGGCCGAAGGGGATCAATTGATTCAAAAGGATCTGGCAAATACATTCCGACAAATTGCATCATCAGGTGTTGAGCCCTTCTACCATGGCAACATTGCCGATGCCATTGATAGTGTGATGCAACAACGAGACGGGTTCCTGCGAAAGGTCGACCTGGTAAACGACACTGCCGAATGGTGGGAACCGATAAAATATAGCTATCGCGGCTACGATGTGTTCACAGCAGCACCACCTTCCAACGCATTTGCTGCTTTCACGTTCCTTGGTCTGAAGGAGCAGTTCAAGAACGCACGATACAAGTCCGGCAGTGCAAATTATCTTCACCTGCTTGCTGAAATTGCCAAGGCCTCCTATTCCAGCAGACTGCTTTATTCTGTCGATCCGGAACTGGACCCATTTCCCGGAGATAGTATTTTCTCAGCAGCTTACCTAGCAGCACTGGCCTCGCAACTCAACCTGAAGGAAGCAACGGAATATCGTCTTCCGTTTGCCAGCGCCAATAGCATGAACACCACCCACTTTGTGATTGCCGATAGCGAAGGGAACCTGGTAAGTGCGACACAGACACTTGGAAATCTCTTTGGCAGCAGGATCATGCCAGAAGGCACGGGCATTTGGTTCAACAACTCACTCGCCTACTGCACGTATGAACCAAAAGGTAATCCCATGGATGCGAAGCCAGGTCATCACAAGCTGTCAGGTGACTGCCCGGTTATCATCATGAAAGACAATCAACCGTGGGCTGCACTGGGTTCTCCCGGTGGGCACACCATCACACAAAATGTGCCTCAGATTATCTTCAACCTGATTGACTTTCAGATGACGATGGCGGATGCTATTGCCACGCCAAAGATTTCTTTTGCAGAACCTAACCATCTGATTGTAGAATCGACAGTGCCCGCGGCTGTTCAGGACTCGCTACGCCAGATGGGACATCAGGTGATCAATAATTACATCGGCAATGCACACGGAGTACAGATTATCCGGGATGGAAATGGAAATATCATTCGCTTTGAAGGCGCAGCCGACCCTCGAGGTCACGGCCTCGCAGAAGGGAATTGATTCGATTTGTCATCAAAAGCATGAACCAAGAAGTTATCCAAGAATCTTCTTGAATTCTGTTATTGTGATAATCTCTGTCTTGTGATACCTTCCAATTTCGAGTAAATCTTTGTCGCCTGTTAGGAGAAAGTCAGCTTTGCCTTCCTTCGCTAGTGCGAGCAAGAAGTCATCTTTTGGATCACGGCTGATCACTTGAATTTTCTTTACTTTGACTTTATCACAGATCAATTCGATTAGGTTCAGAAGTTCATCAACCTTCCGTTTCTCGAAATATTTGGACAGCTTCGGGCGGGAAGTGACCAGCTGAAGTTCCTCTAATAGTTGATCAGAAACGACCAGCTTCACTTTGCCTCTTACAATCAGGTCTTTTAGATAATAAAGTTCTTTGCCGATCAGAAAGCTGACCCAAAGATTTGTATCGACAATTAGTCTATTTGCCTTTTGTTCTGGCATACATCGCAGCTCGAACTGCCTCAACTTCCTCGTCAATCACCTTTTGATCAACATCCTCAGTTTTGAAGGCCTTTAACAGTGAGGTAAGTTTGGCATCAACGATATCCTTTTCAAGCTCCTTAGAGAGTCTGATCTTTTCCTTTTTAGGAAGTTGTCTGACCAAATCCAGTATTTGATCGAATCCAAGATTGATATTGTAAGTCCCGGGTTTCATTCTGTAAAGGTAACAAATTACAAGACATTTGAGATCCAGAATTTGTTAAGTCAATTAATGAAAGGAACTCAATCGCTGCTTTATGTCAACATAAGCTGCCTTGATCAACGCTTCAATTGCTTTGTCATCCACGGCCTAACCCGGTCTAAGTTTAATATGCCGCATGCGCTTGCCCGTGCCTTCCATCAGACCAGACTTATCCTTTAGCTCCGTACCATAGAAAAAGCCCACATTCACGTGCGCCTGAAACACATTGATATAGGCGAAGGGTGCGCGATCCACACATCCCATCGGATAGTAATCGTGAAAGATATCTTCGACATCTGGCCCACAAGCTTTGATTACTTCAAACCATTTGACGGCCAGTGTACGCAGCATTTCGGGCTTCCGATCCAGCCATTCATCCATCTTGATATCCTGGATGTCTTTATCAGTATAGCGGAGGAGTTTTTGCATGTGTATTGACATTCTGTTTGGCCATATCAAAATCGCTGGCGACTGGCCTAATCCAGCTGATATTCCTTCCTGAGAGCAGCCAGCAACTTTGCATTCACTTGAAGATAATCCTTAAAGGGTATCATACGGGTCGATTTGATATTGTTGGTGTGATAGTAGCTAAGTGCGTTGATCAACGCCTGTCGGTCAATCTTGTCGATCTGAGTCAAATGAAAAGGGATATAATCATTGCCATTCTCATACAGCGACAGCTGATCAAAAATTCCATCGTGGAAGAGTTTATTTTGAAAATCATAATCCATATGTGTGATCATGATAGGTTCGATGTACCGCTGATAGACCGATGCTTCTGTAGCCTGGCGTTCGATGATGTAGTCAATGGCGATGGACAACTCTCCCACCAGGTTACGCAACTCACTACTTTTGAAGTACCGGATGGTGCCGGAACTTTTGAGCTGTTCTAAAACTACGGTTCTTGGCGTAAATATTACCGGTGTCCTCACCGTGGTGGCCCAAAGAAAATTTATTGACAGGCTTTTGGATGAGGAGTTGAGTGCACTATCTCGAAAAAATGACACCATGTATTCAATGGCGCGCTCCTTCTTTATTCTTCCTTGCACCCGGTTGCTTGCAGCAATGGAGTCATTTTTTAGCTCTTCGTAGAAACTTCTAGCCAGCTGAGTCGCCTGCTGGCGCTCAAAGTATTCCTCGCGAAAGTTGTCCGCAAGGAAACCTAAGAATACGGCAAGGAAGATAAATATGAACTCCAGAAGGTATCTTTTCCAGGGCCTGGAGGTGTTGACCACTGGGTTGTTTTCTTTCTCGGGTGGCTCCATAGTTTGGTAACGATGCTTAAAGGCACATGATACCAAAATACAAAAAACCGGCTGATTTAAGATTGCTCACATTGGCTATTGACTACTACTTCGCACAAGCGAGATAGACAAGCGCTTGCTTGTAGGCGACTCCTTGTTGGTCAAGAGGACCAACAAGGGCAGGGAGAGTGAGGGTACATCTAACGGAGAAGCGGGAATGTCAGTAAGGAACTGTAGGGCACAATAAGCTTCTACATGAAATCATTGTTGAGGTCTAAGGGTTTCAATAATCTTAGCATCAACCCAATAATTTTTTGTTTCCGAATATGTCGTTCCATCTTCTCTCACCTTTTCTTCTGATCTTCCAAAAAGCAAATACCTTCCATCAGGTGTTAATCTCGCACCATTCTCTATGAGTTCTGAATTTATCTTATCCCCCATATTAATAGCCGGACCCCATGAACCATCTTGCTGTCGAAAACTTATGTAATTATCAGACATGCCGTATCCATCATCTCGCTCACTACCCCATATTAAAAAGGATTCATCGGGAGCTATAAATGGATGAGCCGTCCATTTTCCTGTGTTAATATGTTCGTCAAGCAATTTTGGTTCCTCACGTTTGCCCTCTATAACCCTTGACATTCGGATTACATCATTACTCTTATAGTCATCAAAAACCATTGTCCCTTTAGAAGATACTGACATCACCATAATACCCCAGTCTTCCCTGTCAAACATGGAACCCAGGCTTTTGATTTTTGACCATCCGGAATCTGTACGTTCGATATAGTTCCATCTGGAGTATAGGGTGTTACTATCGCCAGGGTTATGATTAAAACTGTACTTATTAACCCTGTAGTAACTACCCTCATTCCGATACACAACAACGAGGGGCTCAAAGGGGTCGTTACCTGTGTATTCAAAATAAAACTCGTCCATATCCAACGAGTCTGTATTCCCTAATTTCCAATCTTGAGAAGTACTCTTTTTAGGGAAAAAAATCTCGGGAGTCAACCCCGGTGGTTTATACCCAAAGTAAAGGCTTTCATCAGTCAAAGAATTATTCTTCTTTGTTCCAGACCTTTGTGCATCACATGCACTTAAAACTACAGCTAATACGGCTATCGTGATATTAACGAGGTTAACTCTCAATGTCTATTGTTTAAATTTATCTGCAACAGTTTGTCTGTCTGACGTAGTACAGGAGGATTTACCTGCCCCTTCTTCCCCCACTCAATCTATTAAAGTAATGAATTAGTCTAAAAACTACCACCCAAGCAAGGGTACTCACTTCGCACAAGCGAGACGCTTGCGCTAGTTTGGGGGTAACTGTTTAAGAACCACCAAGCCTCCTAGCTTGTTGCTGGGCTCTTTGCACGCACTGGCCTCCTTATAATTTTGCCTTCCTTCCTTGCAAAAATGTATAGAACAATCCCAATAATTAGTAAAAACACTGCTGTGAAAATTGAACCCTCTACCCCCACAGCCCCTCCTGTAAGTATCTCAGGTCCATCCAGTTTGGACTGAATTATTCTTCCCATATCATCCAGGCCCGTAAGGTTAGAACCATAAAAAGGTTGTGCAAAATTCCAGCCCAGATGAAAGAAAAATGGCAACCAAATTCTCTTGGTATACACAAAGAGCATCGCCAGTGTAAATCCCCAAATCAGAATAAAAAAGATACTAAACAGGTTGGCATTGGGATTAAACAAATGGTCTGCTTCGAATAGCATTGCGATTATCAACGTTAAGTTAGTACCTAACCAATTTTCACACTCCCGTACTATTATGCCTCTAAAAAAGAGATCTTCAATCAGTGCCGCGACCGCTAATAGTCCGAATAGCTTTAGCGAATAGTGAGATCCCGAAATGCTAAAAAACTGGTAGTAGCCTAAGAAATACAAGATGGAAATGGTCAGTGAAATTGTTAGGAATCCTAATGCAAAACCTCCCAACATTTCTTTGGGCAAGTGTTTTATAGATAGTTCTGTAATTTTTCTCTTGTCATACAATCGAAACAACCAGTAGTAGCTAAGAAGTAAAACTATAACAGAAACCAAATGGATTATAGGATCGGCAATATTCTTATCCTGGATTATGCCATAAAAGAGTGGCTTTGATACAATATTTTGAAATCCGACAAATAGTGAAAAGCACACAACAATTCCCATTACCATTTTTGTGACGGGAAAAAACAGGACATTCTTTATTACTTCCTTCATCTGTTACTTCGTACAAGGTT
>DAORAG010000215.1:0-5535 GCA_035344095.1 Cyclobacteriaceae bacterium
TTTCTAATCTCTTCAAATTGTGAATGGTAATTGTTGCATAGCATGATCAACGTCCTCTGTTGGGCAATGTACCTCACGATAATTGTTTTGTAACCGGGGTTATCACCGTTGTGCCACACCACCTTACCAGAGGGGGAGTCAGGGATAATTGTCCAACCAAAGCCGTAGTTGGATTTTGTGCCATCATTCAGCGTTTGTGGAGTAAAAGCTTCTGCAAGCGTTTCTTGCGAAACAAGTTGATCTGAGTAGAGGGCCTGATCCCATTTGAGCAGGTCTTCTGCCGTTGAACTCACACGTCCGGGTCCCTTTCTGCCTCCCAGCCAAATAGTGTAGTTGGAAGACGGGAAAGAATCGGCTCTTACAAATCTGTTTTTCTCAGGAACAAAAATATGCCCATGTGCAAGGTTAGACAGCCCAAGCTTCTCTTCATTACTACGAATGGCAGTGGATGTCATCTGAACGGGCCCGAAAATTCTATCAGCACAAAATGTTACGAAGTCTTGACCTGATGCTGCCTCAGCGATACTTGCCAGAAACACATATCCAGTATTGCTGTATTCATACTTTTCGCCAGGGTTGAAATTAATTGGTGGCTGGTATTTGATAAGGTATTCTAGAATGTCCTTATTGTTGGCCACCTTCGACTTATCCCAATACTCATCCATGACCGCCTGATAGTCGGGCAAACCGGAAGTGTGCGTCAGCAAATGGCGGATGGTGATGTTCTGGTAAGGGAGCCCAGGTAAAAACTTTTCGATGGGATCATCATAGTTTAGCTTGCCTTCTTCTTTAAGCATCATGATTGCCATCGCGGTGAACTGCTTTGATACAGAGGCAAGCTCAAAAATGTCTGTGGGCTGAATAGGAACGTTGGTCTCAAAATTCCTTACGCCAAAAGGCTTCAGATATTTTATGTCTCCGCTTTCCGCGAATAGAATGACACCACTAAAGTCGGAAATGGCCTGCATCAAGGAATCAATTTTGTCTGCAGTTGATTTAGAAGACGTAGTTTCTTTCTTTGGCTGACAGGCTGAGAAAACAATAAGAAGGATTACAAAGAGTGTTAGCGGTTTTGTCATGACTTCGTTCTATTTTTGATCGATCTGAATTACGTTTAAAACCGTTCTAATTGCAAGGCGCTGATATAATATTCAATTATTTCCCTGACTTAACGAGCCGTCAACAGGAGCAGATTCGTGCGTTAGCTGCCCTTTACAAAGCGTGGAATGATCAGATCAATGTGATTTCCCGCAAAGACATGGATAATTTCTATACCAACCATGTATTACACTCATTGGGTATTGCCAAGGTGATCAACTTCAAACCCAAGGCAGAAGTGCTGGATGTGGGTACCGGTGGGGGTTTTCCGGGGATTCCTCTCGCTATCTTATTTCCAGATACAAGGTTTCATTTGGTTGATTCAATTGGGAAGAAAATCAAAGTGGTGAATGAGGTGGTCAATGCGCTAAAGTTGACAAATGTGGAGGCAGAGAAGACCAGAGCTGAGGAGATCAAAGGGCGGCAATACGATTTTATCGTGAGTAGAGCGGTAACGAGAATGAAAGAGTTTCATCAGTGGGTGAAGAATAAAGTGAAGAAAGAAAGCACTCACAGCCTTGACAATGGAATTCTTTATCTCAAAGGCGGAGATCTGGAGGAGGAGATGGCTGAACTCGGCAAGCCTTACAGCATGTATGAGTTGTCGGAATTTTTTAAAGAAGAATTTTTCGAAACTAAGAAAGTGGTTTTTGTGCCTCTATAGTTTGAAGCCGTAAAAGACTCCTGTAACGGTTTCACCTACAATGCCACTGCTAACAATCAGTTCAACCACATCACCCGTATTCAGCAGCAATATAGTGCTGTCATAATAGTTGATGATACTAGAGAGTGGATATCCAAGCTGCCTTTTGATATCAATTGTTTGAACCGGACCTACAGTAGGTGTTATTCTCAGCTGCATCGCAATTCCACCCAGGGAAGATGTGCCGCTAACGGTAAAATGATATACTCCATTTTCAGGTGTTGTGAATGAATTACCTGTTACTACAGAGAAACTGTCAAACACTTCCGACTCAATGGTTACTACTTGCGTAACAGGAGCAGTGTGGGTGTGATTATAATTTGCTTTAAAAGCGAAAGTGTTTGCAATCCTTGATGAAAGAACAGCATCTGCCGCATCTACATAATTTTTTGTTGCGGCATCCTGAGGGTTTGTAGGATTCGCCAGGTTTGTAATGGCTGCATTACCTGCGCTGTTTCCCTGCGCCATCACTTGACTCAGGTTTTGAATTTCATTTGTGGGATCAAAGTCTGCATCATTTACGCTTACTGTTCCTCCGCCTGTTCCAGAGACTGCCGTCAACGAAATGTTGCTTCCGGTTCGCGAAAGAGTTTGCGCTTCGTTTGTTGCATTGGCATCCGCATCATCGATGGTGAATGTTCCACCCCCGACTCCATTGGCTTGTGTCATTGTTACATTACTTCCTGTTCTGGAAATGCTTTGGGCTTCATTGGTGTTGCTGTCGTCATTGAGTGTTACCGATCCACCACCCACTCCGGAAACATTTGACAGTGAAATTACCGCTCCGGTTTTTGAAATTGTTTGCGCTTCGTTAGTAGCGTTGGCATCTGCGTCATCAATACTGAAGGTACCACCACCCGCACCATTGGCTTGCGTCAATGTTACATTGCTTCCCGTTCTTGAAATACTTTGTGCTTCGTTGGTGTTGCTGTCGTCATTCAGTGTCACTGATCCGCCACCTGTTCCGGATACGTTTGTAAGCGAGATAACAGCGCCTGATTTTGATAGTGTCTGGGCTTCATTGGTATTGCTGTCATCATTGAGCGTAAACGATCCTCCACCGCTTCCACTCACATTCGTTAAGCTGACAACCGCACCCGTCTTAGAAAGAGTTTGCGCCTCGTTCACCGGGTTGGCATCTGCATCATCGATGCTGACTGTTCCGCCTCCGGTACCGCTCACCTGGGACAGGGTAACATTGTTGCCTGTTCTTGAGAGAATCTGCGCTTCATTCGTGCTGCTGGCGTCCGCATCAGCGACATTTACATTGATCGTATTTCCCGAACTTATGCTTAGGCTCCTTGTGTTTGGATCGACATTTTGAGTCGATAAAGACTGAATTTCATTTGTGGCGCTTTTGTCACCATCGGCTGCATCAAGGTTATCTACATATGACTTGTTAGCTGCATCTAAAGCATTAATGGGCCCACCAAGATTAGAAATAGTCTGGTTTCCTGCACTGCTGCCTTGTGCCAATACGCTGGTGAGATTTTGAGCCGCGCCTCCAAGGGTGCTCAAATCAACTTCCTTCGTGCCTCCTGCATCCGTGATTCGTAAGTTACTACCCGCCAGTTCTACAGCAGTAATCAACTCATTGGTGGCGCTATTGTCGCCATCTCCAGTGTTGGTGATCATATTGTTTGCAATGCTTATACCATTTCCTGCCTCGTAACCGTTTCCAGCCCTCTCTGCATAAAGTGCATAAGGCACACTCATGAGTTGTTGACTTCCCATCAGTTTAAAATTCCTGCCTCCGTTTTCGTCCAGTTCAATCTGAAGCCATTTGTTGCCTTCGGTCCATCCAATAAAATTAAATGAACCGGCTGTTGGTTCACCTTTTCCGATCACCAGTGTAAATAGTCCGAATGTATTGGTCTTGATTTCATGTATCTCCTCGTATTCAATCTCCCCGTTGGCCGAACCTTTTACTACGCTAATACGAACAGATATGTCTTTCTGAGCTATTGGTTGTCCATCAAGGCCACGTGCAACACCTTGATAGTTGATGCCTTGTGGTGCTTGCGCCAATGCAGCAGCGCAAAAGAAAAGAAGCGATGATATGGTGAGGAGCTTCTGCATCAGTTAGTGACTTTGATTGCGCTAAAACTTCCGCTCACACCACTTTTCAAAAGAACCTTAAACACGTACACTCCTTGACTCAAGTCACCAAGTTGGATTTGATTGTCGTTTTTGGGGATGACCGTGGTCAAAAGCCGTCCCCAGATGTCTATGATTTGGACGGATAGGATTTCGCTATCACAGCCAGTCACTTCAATATTGATCAACTCCTTAGCTGGGTTGGGGAAGTAGGTAAAGGAAGCATTCAGGCACGGCTCGCGGTCAATTGGTTGCAGATAACCCTGTGTAACTGCCAGGTTGCTGGATGAAAGGGTAGTAATAGCTGGCTCGCCAATGGAAATGGTGATGGAAGAGTTTTCCATCGGCAGCTCAAAGCCGACTGAATTGGGTACACTGGGGGTGTCAAGCTGAGCGTACGCAAAACTACAAGAGATCACAGCCAACCAACTGATAAAAATTGACCTCATAACTAATTAAAGTCTAGCAACTTACAACATTTACTTAAATTTTCAATTAAAGTGTAAGTTTTGAGCTGGGTTTTGACCAGCCAAGGGCGAAAACTTAAAATGTGGCTTATTAAGCAGCCTGGGTAAGGAGCATTCCTGCAAATGTGGCGGCAAGACAAAGTGCTACGCTAACGATCACGTAAGCTGCCGAAAAACCATTAAAACCGCCCTGAATCAAGGAAATGGTCTCCAGGCTAAAAGTAGAGAAGGTGCTGAAGCCACCGCAAAAGCCAACCGACCAAAACAGGCGTGCAGAAGGCGATAGCAATTGTTTTTGGTCCGCAAGTCCCACCAAAATGCCCAGAGCAAAGCAAGCCAAAACGTTCGCGGCAAGCGTTCCAAAAGGAAAAATATGGGTATGGAGCGTGCCAACCCACTTGCCAATTGAATAGCGAAGGACGCTACCCAAACCTCCCCCTAGGAACACAATGACGGCCGTTTTCAAAATTGAGGTGTTATGAATCGAACTAAACTATGGAATCGTGTGCCGAAAAAAAATTCATGTGTATGTTATTCGACCGATTCTGAGATTATTGCCTTCGGGTCAGCCAATTTCGATCGCTCTTCAGGCCCCAGATTAAGCTCCTGGGCAATAACAGATGGGGTAGGTCTGAACAGGGCAAAAACAACCAAGATAAGTGGAACGATGACGAGGAAGAGTGAGTGCGCTGTGATGATGGCCGCCACTGAGACAAAGAGCCCTGGCACTTCCAAAAATGCTGAGCGAATAAGGTTGGCGGTAAAATAGCGTTTCATCTTATGCTTGAGAGGTGCGGTAGGTGGAACGCTTTTAATAAGGAACCTGAACAAAATATATCCTGCCGCCATTGACAAGGGAACGATAACCATAATAATCTTTTGAAAGGTGACCGCCAGATCGTTGTTCTCGCTTCCAAGGCTCCCCTGCTGAATAAGGAAGTAAGCCACACCAGCAAGAAGTGTCATAGCCATGAGTTGGGCAACATAGATCAAGTTGATGGTTCGAAAGTATTCTTTAGACGTTATTTCTCTTGCCATGATAAAGTTATTGATGTTCAACGATCATTTGGTCCATAGCCTTGTACACTTGCTCTTTAAGATACGAGGTGTCTTTCGTTTGCAGGCCTTCAGTTCTGATTTCCTTGCCAATAATTACTTTGATGGTGCCAG
>DAORAG010000216.1:0-5521 GCA_035344095.1 Cyclobacteriaceae bacterium
GCATACTATACGCAAGCCACATCAGGAAGACGAGGCGTGCAGGTATAATTGAACTGCCCCAGAGGCCGGGTGATTCCCTTGTCACTGGATGTGTTTAGTTTCGTGGTGGAGTAATCATGGGCAGGTCCACAAGGCGTGCTTCCTCCTCTCCCACGGACTTGATGCCTAATAATCCGCCTGAGGATTCGGCTATTCTCTGAGCAATATCCCTGATGCTGGTATAAAAATCGATAGCGAACTGTTTCTCCAACTTGGGAAGTACGTCATTTAATCCGGCTAACTCTTCGACAATTATCTTATTACGAGCTGCTGCTTTTACCGGATAGCTCTGTAGTACTATTTTCAGCTTGTCCTCAAAATCCTCTGCTACAAGTAGGTAAAACTTAGCCAATGGACTGGACTTGAAGTTCTTGTGTTTCACCTTTGCCATTTCAATACTTTCCCTGATCTCCCGGTTGTCAATATGATCATCCGCTCCGGCTATAAGTATACACGCCAGAATTGGCGCTTTTAGCATCAACTCTACTTCACTATTTTCCAACTTTTCGAATTCGGGCATCATGCCTGCAGTATTAGTTTTTGATGATACGTAAAAAAGAGGAATAAGTGTAAATTATGAAAGTTTTGCAGAAATAAAGTAGGGCAATTAATTTACCTTGTCATTAAATCTTACACATGTACGAGAAGGATCCTGTAAAAATATTCGTGGTTGAGGACGATCCTACGTATACCAAGTTTTTGCAGTATGTCCTCAGTTTGAATCCCGACTTTGAGGTTGAGTACTTTAACACAGGTAAGGATTGTATTAACGCGCTGAACCAGCGTCCTTCCATTATTACATTAGACTACTCCCTCCCTGATATGCCTGGCGAAGCTGTATTGAAGGAGGTAAGGGCTTTCGACCCGGACATCAACGTGATTATCGTGTCTGCCCAGGAAAAAATCGGAACGGCAGTCGAATTATTAAAGGCTGGTGCATACGATTATATCAGCAAAGATGAAGAGGCAAAAGATCGCATTTTAAACTCAATACATAACGCACGGAACAAAACATCTCTTATCCGGGAAATTGACAGGCTGAAGGAGGAGATCAACACCAAATACGAGTTTGAGAAAAGCATCATTGGCAATAGCCCGGCCCTTAAAAAAGTATTTGGCCTGATGGAGAAGGCACTCAATACCAATATTACTGTATCCATAACCGGTGAAACTGGTACGGGAAAAGAACTCGTTGCAAAAGCAATTCATTACAACTCGCCTCGGAAGAAAAGGCGATTGGTCGCTGTGAACATCGCTGCAATACCGAGGGAGTTGATCGAGAGTGAGTTGTTTGGTCATGAAAAGGGGGCATTCACGGGGGCTTCTGCACGAAGGATCGGAAAATTTGAAGAGGCTGAAGGTGGCACATTATTCTTGGATGAGATTGGTGAAATGGACTTGAACCTTCAGTCCAAGTTGCTCAGGGTGTTGCAAGAGCGCGAACTGACCAGAGTGGGCGGAAATGATGTGATTAAAGTTGATGTACGCATAATAGTTGCCACCCACCGCAATTTGCAGGAAGACGTTAAGAATGGGAAGTTCCGTGAGGACCTTTATTACCGCTTGCTTGGCCTTCCGATTCACCTCCCTCCTTTGCGTGAGCGCGACAAAGATGTTGTGTTGATCGCCAAATATTTCCTCGATCAATTCGCCAACGAGAATAAATCAAAGAAATACAAAATTACCGCTGAGGCTCAAGAGAAGCTTTTGAGCTATCCGTTTCCTGGAAACATAAGAGAACTAAAATCAATCATCGAGTTGGCTGCCGTCATGTCTCAGGACAATCAGATAACCGCGGAAGACATTACATTTTCCAACACAACTCGTGACTCATTCATGCTGAAAGAAATGACGCTTCAGCAGTATATGTATCACATCATTCGCAACTTTTTGAACAAGTATGACAACAACGTTTTAGAGGTTGCGCAAAGACTAGATATTGGGAAGTCCTCAATTTACCGGTATCTAAAAGAAATGGAAGAGGCTGGCATATAGATGACGAACTTAAAGGAATATGTCAAAAAAGGACTTTTCTATAAGTCTGTAGTAGAAGATGGTTCGGATATCATTTTCATAGTGGATTATGAGGGTGAAATTCTCTATCACAACGACTCTGTAGAAGAGACGCTTGGCTATAAGCCCCGAAGCCTGGTAGGTCAAATGTTCTTCGAACTCATATTACCCGAGACGCTGGCTGATTTCAAAAAAGAATATAAAGCCAGCACAAAAAAGCGATTCAATGAATCTGTTGAGTTTCAATTTCTATGCAAAGACGGATCATATAAGTATCTGGAATTCAACTCCATAAACCTAAAACACAAAGAAAAAATAGAGGGTCTGATATTGGACTGTCGTGACATCACCCAGCGAAAAGAAGATGCAGCGGAACTTCTGCGTGCCCAAAAGGCAAAGGAACAATTCCTTGCTAATGTCAGCCACGAAATACGTACGCCTATAAACGGGATAGCGGGTATGGCAACGTTGCTTAGCCAGAACCCAACGGAAAAGGAACAATTAACCTATCTAAACGCCATCAAGAGCGCAGCCGATAATCTGAAGGTCATCATCAACGATATCCTCGATCTTGCGTCCATCGAATCAGGTAAGCTCAACTTTGAACAAATTGGGTTTAATATCAACGATCTACTTAGGTCAATTGTAGATTCATTTAGCGTTCAATCGAAGCAAAAAGGAATAGACCTTTCTTATACACTCGATAATGGTATAGGCACCATTCTCGTAGGTGACCCATTTCGCCTTAATCAAATATTGATCAACCTGATCAGTAACGCATTAAAATTTACTCATGCCGGGCATATAAAAATTAATTGTTCGCTTGATAAAGCAACCAACAAAACCCAATTCATAAAAATCGATGTAGAGGACACCGGTATTGGCATTCCTTCAGATAAACTGAACACCATTTTTGAGAGTTTCAGTCAGGCGGATGCAAGTGTGACCAGAAAGTATGGAGGAACCGGGTTGGGGTTGACGATTGTAAAACAGTTGGTGGAATTGCAAAAAGGTAAGATCACCGTGAAGAGCGAAGAAGACGTGGGAACGACATTCAGCGTAGTGATCCCCTATCACATAGGTAAGACCAACGACATAGAAGAGAACGCATCCATCATCCATCGTCAACGCGCAGATCAGGTGAGCCTCAAGGATCTTCGAATTCTGTTAGCGGAAGACAATGACATTAACAGGCTGTACGCCACGAGTATTCTCAAAATGTGGGAATGCCAAACAGATGTGGCCGAAAATGGATATGTAGCACTGGAAAAAGTTCGAAACAATGACTACGATCTAATTCTGATGGACATTCAGATGCCAGTTATGGATGGATTTGAAGCCACAAAAGCAATCCGAATGGGAAGCGCGCCAAAGAACCAGGTGCCTATTATCGCATTGACTGCCAATGCCACTTCTAAAGATATTGAGAGGTGTCTTAATGCAGGAATGAGCGACTGTATTGGAAAGCCGTTTACCCCTGAAAATCTCTTTTCAGTGCTGGTGAAGTTTAGCCAGTTGAAACTGATCAAAAGTGAGCTAAAGGAAACCGTTGTTCCTCAGAAGTTGATAGACCTCTCGCATCTGGAGAAGATCTCTGGAGGAAATAATGAGTTCATTCGGGATATCGTCTCATCCTTTATAACTGCAATTCCTAAAACTGTTGACGAGATTGCAACCCTGAGGGTTGCCAAAGACTGGATTCAACTAGAGAAAGTCGTGCACAAGATAAAACCGACCCTTACCATGGTGGGCATGGGAACGACCCGCGATATCGCTGTAGAAATTGAGACCATTGCCATTTCCGGAGGTTCTAATGCCAAAATTGATAGCCTCTCCGAAACCTTTTGCAATCGGCTTAATCATGCACTTGCTGAACTGAAAGAGATGGGCTACTAGTTTCTGTTCATCACCACCAACTTGCGATAGGTTGCGGTATCACCTTTACCTGTAATAATCACGTGATACACTCCGTTAGGAAGATCATTGATATCAACTGACAAGATTCCGTCCTGACGACTGGTAAAGTCGCCTTCAATCAACACCACTCCCCTCTGATCCGCCACCTTCCAGGCATACCCTGGTTGAATGTTGTCAGGAACCGTGAAATTAAACTCACCTCTGGCTGGGTTAGGGAAAAGTGTAATTTGTTCAATGGTTGGATCAAATGGCTCGTCCTCAAGACCAACTATTACAGCGCCTCTCTTGACAGGGGCTTGTACCACGATACTCTGATAAATCTCCTTCGTATTCTTATCCTGGATATAGCCTACCAACTCCAATTGGCCTGAGTTCACTATAGGAACATTAATAACAACGTCCGCTTTTGTCTGAACGATGGTTTGACCGGCAGTCCAAGGTGTATTTACTGTGAGGCCATCTGCCCCAAAAAGTTGTTTCCTTACTACGTTTCTAGAGCCGCCCACTGTCCTTTCTACCAGAGCAACCTGAGCAATAAGTGGCGCACTGAACGCCTGTGTTGCGGTGATGGATAAACGAGGAGTAATGGTGTTGCTATTTCCAGTTGCAATGCTGTCAAGTGTCAGGTTAAATAGAGGTGTCACAAGCGCCCTTCGATCAACTTCTACAGTTGTGATGTCGGTAAATTTCCCTTTGAACTTCACACCGTCCAACTTACCATCCATGATGGTGGATGGCGATTGGGACACATTGTAGTAAGAGGCACGAGCTCCCGGATCAGCAGGGTTCTCCTGATTGAATTGATCTGGTGTAGGGAAACTAATGTGATAACGTACATCATTGAAGTCTGAAACACTTCTTATTGCAAATTGATCTGTAAGGCGATCATCCAACCATACATCTCCGTCAACACTTGCTGGCAGGTTGTTATTCGTGAAGTGTTCCACAAGCACATTCCTGGTCTTGTTTCCAACAAACACGTTATCAAATGCAAATCCATCGAAGGTTTGGCCTGTAGGGTTAAGATCGTTACTTGCAAACGCAATTCTTAAACGCACCTGATCTCTCTCGGCATTAGGAATCATATCGAGATTGAAGCGTCCATTTATCCATCCGCCCAGTTTGTTTGTCCATCCATAGCTTCCCAGTGGCTGGGAACCAGGATTTGATGGGATAGTTACACCATTAAACCAATTGATACCTTCATCACGATTCACCTGGCCAACTGGCGGTCCAACGATGTTCCAATTAATACCACCATCCGTTGAATATTGGAGCACGGCACCATCCACATTGTTCTCAGTATCTGACCAGTAGTCGAGGGCAATCATCGGTCTTGCCAGCTGGGTCAGATTGAAGCAAGGCCCGTTGACCACTGACTTTTCATTGGCAAAATAAGTGCTGCTGTTCTTACCTGTCCACCAAACTTTAGTACCACTTGAAGCCGTATTAATGGTTGCACCCGAAGGAATTCCCCACACCCAACTGGTGTCACTTGGAGCCTTTGCTTCAGCTACCCATCCACCGTTGGTCAATTCAAAGTCCTCAGAAT
>DAORAG010000217.1:0-5515 GCA_035344095.1 Cyclobacteriaceae bacterium
TATATATTGAAGGACGTGGTAATGACATCAAGTTTTCCGTCTGCATTTACATCATGAACCACCAAACGATTGCCACCAGACAGGTCGTGATCTATTAGCAATGTGGTTGATATAGCGGTGCCCGTTCCTCGAAATATTAAAACTTGTCCAGGCTCCGAGCTGATACTGTTTTGCGCTCCGACAATGAGGTCCTTCAACCCGTCACCATCCATGTCTTCAAAGGCCCATGGAAAGCCGCCAAGGCTTGATGGCATAGCGGTTCCAGTGAAATTTCCGGTACCATCGTTGATAAAATAATCACTACCAGTGGAGCTGTTAGTGAAGGCAATCACATCTATATATGTGTCGTTGTTGATGTCTTCCGCCAAATAAAAACTTCCTGCGGAGGGATATTGAGTTGTGGTTTCGGTAAAAAGACCAGCGCCATTTCCTGTAAGCAGAACCATTCTGAAAATATTGTTGAATTGTGCCGCGAGATCAATATTGCCGTCACCATTGTAATCTGCCGCCTTTATTTCAGAGACATTTTCAGAAAGTGAACTGGTGATTGGTGAATTAAAACCAGATCCTGTGCCGAGCAGAACATTCACTAAATTATTTGTAAAACCCGACACAGCGATATCTGAAATGTTGTCATTATTAAAATCGGCAACCTCCAATCGACTACCTGCGATAGTTGTCACGCTAAAATTTCCCAATGCTGAAAAAGAACCGTCACCAGCTCCTGTGAGCACGGTTACTGAAGAGGCAGATTGATTAAGTGTTATCAGATCGAGATGAGAGTCATTATTATAATCAAACACTTTAAGGCTTGACGGAAATGTTCCCGTAGAATAATTGACTGCTGTTTTACTAAACTTTCCGCCAGACAGACCCAGGTAGATTGTTACAATGTTATTTAACGAATGACAAAGTGCGATGTCGATCAGGCCATCTTCATTAAAATCACCTTTTACCATATCTCGCGGATCGGTTACTGTTGGATATTTAGTTATGGCGTTTGAAAAATAGCCTGTTCCATCTCCGTGTAAGACATCAAGGTAGCCTGTTCCACCGCTCCACGATCCAGCACTGACGATGTCAAGCAAACCATCATTATTTACATCAGCCACCTCAAGACCGTTGGCCAGTCCATTGGTTTCGAATTTGGCAAGAAGCGTGAACGCGCCAGCACCGTCTCCAAGTAGAATCCGAACATGAGGTCGGTTGCTGTTGTTGTCATTGGATATAATGTCTGGATGTGTGTCTCCATTTATGTCGGCAACGGTATATTCATAGTTGGTCTGACTCAGCACAACTCGTGGACTAAAGTTTCCGCTTCCGTCATTGAGACTGTAGCCCCCGCCAGCCACTATATCGATGTCACTGTCATCGTCAAGATTCGCTGCTATTAGATCTTCTGCCGTTGCAAATCCACTGATGACCGGACCGGCTGTATAATTTGTTCCACTTCCATCACCGAATCGAATGCTTACTGTGCCTGGGCTGCCATTAACAACAACGGCAAAGTCAGGGTTGGTATCGTTGTTAAAATCAGCCACTGCAATATCCCATACGTTAGGGATAGCGATAATAGTTGGTGCAGAAAAACCGCCAGCTCCGTTGCCTAGGTAAATGTATACATCATCAGGTGTGCCACGATTGCTTACCAGCACGTCAAGGTTGTTGTCTTTGTTCATGTCGCCTACGGCAATTCCCTGAGGGGTGTCACCCGCTGCAAAATTCACAGGTGCCGACAGGTTTCCAGCACCATCTCCAAAAAGTAGGGAGAAGTTATCGTTGGTCTGACTGCAAGTGACAATGTCGAGGTTTCCATCTTCATTAAAATCTCCCACCGCCACGTCCATCACATTGATTTCACTGGCGAAATTTCTTTTGTTGGCACCTGAAAATGTTCCCGACCCCGTATTTATTAAAATAGTGATTTGTTGATTGCTAAAACTGTTGGAGTTGGCTACTACAAAATCGATCCGACCGTCATTATTGAAATCACCTCTCGCAAGTTCCTGTGGATCGTCAGGTAGGCTGACAACGGGTACTTTTTCAAATGTTACCTGTGCATTTGTACAAATGGTGCCACTGCACGCCAGCACAATCGCAACACACTGAATGAGCTTTTGCATGAAATTCGATTTTCTCGAATCTCGATCGAAAAAAGATGATAGGGTATTACATAAACAGGCTATACCAGCCTTTCATTAATTGCTTTCGATACTGCTTCTGTCTGAGAGTGGACCTGTAACTTCTCGTAAATCTTTTTGATGTGCGCTCTTACTGTGTCGATGCTTATTTGAAATGCAGATGCAATCATCTTGTAGCTGTTGCCGGTTGACAAGGATTTCAAAATTTCATTTTCGCGTGGAGTAAGGCCGTAGGCGTTGGAGTTCTTTTTTTGCATAGATGCGATGACCATGCGCGCGATGGCTGGAGACATGGGTGCGCCACCCTCCATTACTTCATCAAGTGAGGCGAATAGCCGTGTGGAGATATGCTTTTTTAGAATGTAGCCAGAAGCCCCGGACTGAATAGCATCCAGTACATGTACATTGTCGTCAAAAACGGTGAGCATAATTATCGGAATCAGGCACTGGTTTTGACGAAGCCTGCGAACCGCCTCAATTCCAGTCACTCCAGGCATATCGATGTCCATTAATATGCAGTCGGGTGTGATGGCTGCGACTTGTTCATCCACGTTCATTACGTCACCAAAAGAGCCCGCTAGCTGAAAACGATTGTCCAGGCTAAACATCGTGGCAATGCTTTCGCGCAACGATTCATTGTCTTCGTAAAGTATGACTTTCAGCATAAATTGTGATCTCTTAAATAAATATGCTGTACTGATATTTTCAATACCCTGATCATGTGGTGTGGATAGCCAATTTGATTGACGTTCCTTTACCAATTTGCGACTGAATTTGAAGCTCGCCATTCAAGGCACTCGCTCTTTGAGCCATATTATTGAGCCCGTTTCCTCTCCCTACATTTTCTATGTCAAACCCGATGCCATCGTCCTCAATAGTCAGCGTGAGCTGTTTTCCGATTGATGAAATTGAAACTTGTATTGTTTTACAATTTGAGTACTTGGCAGCATTGTTGACTGCTTCTTTGTAAATAAGAAAGAGGTTCTTCCTTTGACTGGCATCAAGAGTGAAGTGCGTTGCTTCCGGGTGGTGAAAATAAAACTGGATATTAAGAGGTTCCAAAATCTCAACAGCGAACTCCCTCATCTTACTCATCAGCTTTTCAGCTGAGTCATTTTCTGGATTGATGGACCAAACAATATCTGACATACTTTCCATCACCTTTGCTGATTGGTCGCCTATTTTGCTAAAAGTCTGTTGAGCTGCCTCGGGTTGCATGTCCCGAAGCGCAACCTTGCTCATAATGTTAATGCTGGAAAGTGCAGAGCCTATGTCATCGTGCAGATCGCGTGCTATGGAATTTCGCATGCGTTCAATCTCCAGCAAACGAGTCGATCGATTGATAATTATGAAACGATTCACCAACAAAGCTGTAATCACAATGACCAGTACAATTCCTCCCGCTGTCGCAATCCAAATTATTTTTGTTCGACTCTCACGTAACGATTTCTCTTGTTTAAGTTGATCAATCTCACGTTGTTTCAGGTCATTTTGATATTTTGCCTCTGCATCTTCAATCGCTTGTCTGTTTTCAATGGCCGTTAGGCTGTCACTCAGCGCCTGATATTTGTTTTTATAGGTCAATGCATTTCGAAAATCAGCTAAGCGTTCAAAGATCGAACTCTTCAGGTCATAGGCATCAAGCAACAGATTCGGGTTGACATTCGCGGATGTGTTTTCCAAAGAGTCAGCATAAGCCAACGCTTTCACATTATTTTGAATTGAAAAGTAGCTGTAGGCCAAACCTGAATAGGCATAAGGTAAAAATGGTTCATAATCCAAAAGCCTGGTCGCATCAATCGATTGCTCATAGTGACTAATAGCACGGGGGTATACTCCTTTATCAAAATACGCATTGCCAATGCTAAGCGCCACTTCCGCTACGTCACGATTGCTTCCTAATCGTTTATAGATTATTAAAGCGGAGTCATATTGACTAAGGGCCTCATCCAGCATGCCCTTTTTTCGGTAAATCCAACCTATGAGTTTGTGTGCATAGCCAACTCCAGAAGTGTGATCACTTGACAATGAAAGGTCTTTGCTTTGCCGGGCATAATCGACTGCCTTGTCCAGATGACCAAGTCTGTATTCAATATTTCCAATGTTGGAGAGTGCCTTGGCGAGACCGGCCTTATTATCGAGACTGTCATAAATATTGGCAGACCGTATGAAGTTTTTTAGTGCGTTTTCATAACGATTTTCATTCAAGTCAACATTAGCGAGACTATTGAATACGCCCGCTTCAAATTCGCGCAAGTTGTGTTCGACTGAAATAGTAAGTGCACGGTTGAGATATTTTATCGCGGAGTCGCGAATGTGCAACCTCATAAAACTTTCTCCAGCGTACTGGTTGGCAATTGCCTGTTCTTTAAATAGACCAACTTGGCTGGCAAGGCCAGTAGCCCGGTTGGCATACATTATGGATGAGTCATATTTACCTTTAACCTGTAATTGCCACGAAAGCTGGATTAGTTCAGAAGTGCTTCTCGAAATGGAGTCCACCCTTTGAGACGACTGTGCAGACAAAAGCAAACTGTGCAATCCAAAAAGGACTATGATAATGATTGCCCTATTCATTTTGCGATCAGCTCTACTTGTGTTAAGACGAACGGCCTTGCAAAGACCTGGTCAGTCGTAAACGAAAATTTACGGATTTCAAGTTGATAGTTGGTGTCAGCTTTCATGAATTTTGAGGCTCTAACGTAATAAGGTTGATATGTTTCAGTCGTTTAATTAATTGCGTAGTTTTGTTGCAGATTGTAGAAATGGCCCAAAATTCATACAAGTCCAATACTTTTAAGAAGTCCGAGAAGAAGAAAAAGGGTAGCGGTTCAAAGTTTTCTTTCTCATTTTTTAGCGACCCTCGGTTTAAACTGGCCTTTGGATTCTTCTTGCTGATCTCGTCACTCTACCTGGTTACAGCTTTTGTGTCGTACCTCTTTACCGGAAAAGCGGACCAAAGTGTGGTGGAAGCATTCGGAGACACAACCCTGATCGAATCGGGGCAGGAGGTTGAAAATTGGCTTGGTTACGGTGGTGCTTTTACTTCACATTACTTCATGTTCAAGTGGTTTGGTATTTCTGCTTTTTTTATCCCACCTATTCTTTTCATCGTAGGTTTTAGAATGGTATTCAATCGCACGTTGTTGCCAGTTTTCTCCGTATTTATTTTCTCTGTTTTCTCTGGCCTATGGTTGAGTTTGCTTTTAGGTTACATCACCAATAGCGTTTCAGGAGTAAGTGAGATAAACTTCCTCAGTGGAGGATTGGGGTATGAGCTGGCGAGAATATCTGATGGACTTTTCGGCTGGGGGACCTTCCTAATTCTAGTGTTTTCACTCTTCGTATTCATTATTTATTTCTTCAATGTCACT
>DAORAG010000218.1:0-5504 GCA_035344095.1 Cyclobacteriaceae bacterium
TTTTTACTTGAAACGCATCTTTATAGCCAGCTGCCTCGAAAGCCTGGTTCCACCATCGAGCGCCATCTAGCAAAGCAGATCTCACTGGCTCTGGCACTCCTGGATCTAAATAATAAACAATTGGCTCAACTGCCTCGCTCACTGCCGCTGAAGGATCCTTCTTCTCCAACCTGTGACGTGTAATGAATTGCTTTTCAAGCGGTTCTCCTATTGGCGTAGCATAGTCGTAATAAGACATTTCGAAGTATCCGGCTCTCGGGTCAAACTTTCTCGGTTTGTAGTTATTATCAGGTAGCTTAATGAACGAATGATGCTGGCGAACTGTCACTTCGTTGGGTGTAGGCGTCACGCTCCTTATCAAGGCTCCTGTTGCCTGACCTGAAAAAGTAAGGGTGGCTTCAAATTCCGAGTTCTCAGGGAAATTTTTTATCCGTGGTTGATAAAGGGCGGAACGACTTTTGTCGAGAGAATAACTTCCCTGATTCATTCTCTTCAACGTCCCAATCACATCGTGCGCATCGCGAATGAAGAAATCTGTTATATCAATCAGCGCGCGGTTTCCATCTTCTGCTTCTATCGTGAATCCTCCCAAAACTGATTGCGCAAAGGCTTGTTCTACCGCCCTCCGCTCCATTACGTTATCACTAACCGCTCTGTATTTATAGTTGGGTTGTGTGAGCAGGACTTTGGGGCCTCTTTTTTCAAATTTCACAATTCGTTCGTTACCAAGTTGTCCTCTGTCAAGACCTATGTCGTTGGAACCAACCCCAGCCGACAAAGAATTGACGTATAGAAATTCGGTATCCCACTTATCGATAACGAGATGAATTTTATCCTGCTTCTCATCGTAATAATATTCGAAGTAGCCTTCCAGCTTCTTCATGCCTGCAGTTTTCGCGGCTATCGGAGATTGTGTAGCAGCAGGTTGTGTGGTTTGCTCTTGTTTCCTGCGTTGCGCTGAAACCAGAATGCTTTGAACAAAGAAAAGAGAAAGAAGTAGTAGCGTTTTAGTCTTCATATGTAAAATGTAATGAAGCTAAAACTATAAATTATTCTACCTATTAAAAAACCAAAAGTCGCCCAGCCCTGCCCATATCAAAGGGACGGCATTATGTGACGACCAAAGGACGAAATACGTTTTAAATCAGCTTATCCTGGTTGGCTTTTGCAATCGCCTCGGACTTGCTGCGTACCTGCAACTTGGAGTATATGTTCTTGATGTGCGTCTTCGAAGTCTCTTTTGAGATGAAAAGTTCTTCGGAGATCTGAGTGTATGTCTTGCCTTCGGCAATAAGTTGCAATATTTCCGTTTCGCGTTTGGTGAGCGGGCTGTTCGGGTTCAAGTGAAAGTTGTCAATCACCATTCTAGCGATCTTGCTGCTCATGGGTGCGCCACCTTTGGTGATCTCTTCCAAAGCTGACAGCAACTCCATATAGTTTGCACTCTTGGTGATGTATCCTGACGCACCAGACTTCAGCGCTTCGTATACCATTTCGCTGTCTTCATAGACAGTCACCATAATGATGTCGGAGTTGGGGCTTTTTTCTTTGATGATCTTTGTACCCTGAATGCCATTCATGCCGCCTGGCAACTCAACGTCCATGAGCACAATATCAGGTTTGTCTGTATGAAGGTGTTTAATTGCATCTTCGCAATTGCCATAGGAGTTTACAACGGTAAACTTTTGAGAACTATCAACAATCATCGCAAAGCTGCTTCTAATCTCCGGATCATCTTCGATAATCAGGACGCGTTTTTTAGGTTCAGAGCTCATATCTTCTCTTTATATATGTGTATAGGTAGTATTAGGCTTATTTCTGTACCAGCACCGGAACGGCTTTGAATATACAGAATACCCCCAATTCTTTCCGCCCGCGTACGCATATTTTTTAGGCCGTTCATCTTCGCAAGTTGGTCTTTACTAAACCCTTTTCCATCGTCTACCAATTTCATTTCGTAAGAGTCATCCACCTGCTTGAGCGTAAATGTAACATTTTTTGCCCCGGAGTGATTGAAGGCATTGGTCATTGCTTCTTTGAAAATGAGGTTTGCTTCTCTACTAAATCCATAGGGAATTTTTACGGGATGAGTAACATGGTTAAACGCCCTATACATCATTCCCTTCTCCTCAAATAGCTTCTCACCAAAATCTCGGATGTGCAAAAACAGCTTTGATAGCTCATCATTTCCAGGATCAATACTCCAAATAAAATCTCTGGCACCAGTGTACAAATATTTTGCCGATTCCTCCACCTTATCATAAAGTGCTACAGCATTGCCGTTCTTATTCAGTTTCATCAAACTCACATAGTTGATGATTCTGGTCAACTGATTTCCCATCTCATCATGGAAGTCACGGGCGATTTCCTTCCGCAAGCTCTCCTGCTCCTGCTGTCGTATTCTCTCCACCTCCATCATCTTATTAATCTTCTTTCTCACCCTAAGGTAAAAGACCAAAACAATCAGTCCACCCAAAAGGATAATCATGACGATTTGGAACCACGCGGTTTGATAAAAAGGAGCTTTCACCGTAAAGGCATATTTTAAAGGGGTTTTGTCCCAGCTTCCTTTATTATCTGTTGCCACCAAATTGAAAACATAGTCACCGGGTGGGAGATTACTATAAGTAGCAGAACCGATCGCTGACGGCTGCGACCACGTTTTGTCAAAATTCTCGAGATAATATTTGAATCGAACTGACTTGGGATATCGCTTGTCTACCCGGTTGAACTGGAACGTAATGTGGTTTCGGTCTGCCGGAATTTGAGGCCGATAGGGTAGACGGAAAAAGCCTGACAAACTATCAGCATAATCTCTACTGGAGTACTGACCATAAAAAATCTCAATATCACGCAAATGCAGATCAAATGAGTGCCACCCTTCTCGCGGAAGGTCATTGTACTGATATACGCCATCGATGAGACCGAAATATTTCTGTCCATTTATGAAGAACGCATTTCTATTTGTCTCCACACCTTGCAGCCCATTTTCGTGTCCGTAATGAAGATTTTGTTCAATTTCAAACTGGCTATTGAGTTTGATTTTTGTGATTCCTTGCTCTGTCCCCACCCAGATGTAGTCGTCTGAGTCAGCTGCTACGAAATAAATGAAATCTGAAGGCAGGCCATTTTGTGAAGAGATGATTTTTCTCTTGAAACTCACTGGATCCAGAAACATGATTCCTCCTCCGCCCGACCCGAGCATCAGCAACGAATCCCTGTAGATATTTATTGAGTTTAAGATTGTGCTGGAAAATTCTGGCAGTGGGATTTTTCGAATGACACTGTCATTTTTTATCACCGACAATCCAAACTCGCTTGCAACAAACACCGATCGCAATTGCGGGAAATACTTAAGTGCCGTTACGTTACGACTATACAATCCTTCTTCAAGCGAGAAATTGTGAAACTCTTTTCCATTGAAATACCCGGCCCCATTTGAACGTGTGCCGTACCACACATTGCCTCTGTCATCAATATCCAGATTATTAATGTAGGTACTGGGTATGCCGTCTTCACGTGTATACCAGTTAAATCGATCTTGCTTTGCGTTGTATCGACCAAGCCCATTGAATGACGCCACCCACAGATCACCATTTTGATCTTCTCTGATGTCGTTTATCTCACTGCTGATGTCATAGTGACTTACAGCCTCGTTTTTCTCCCGCCAAATCCCGCGGTTTTGTGTTCCAATCCAAAATGAGCCATCGCGTCCTTTTTCCATAGACAACACTGAACCGACTTTATCAAAGTCAAGTTTGTCAAAATCCTGAACGTAGTACTTGAATAGTCCTGAGCCGGTTGTACCAATCCATGTATTGCCTTCAGAATCAGGAAGTATTTGGTTGATGTTTACATCACGCATAATCGTGTCAATCCGATGCCGATTCCTCGTTTGCCGTTCCATCAACAAATTGTTCCCACTTCTGGTCCAGTATACATTGTTCACACTATCGTATTGGATAATGGCATTTTCAATATCCATTACGCGCTTGACGAATTTCTTTTGTTTCGTGTCTATTGAAAAGTACCCCTTCTCTGTATTGATCCAAACTTCGTGTTGATAATTGAAAATGGACAGCGCAAAATCAAAATAACCGGAGTGACTGAGGGTGTACTCACCCCTCTCTGACTTGATCAAAAAGCTACTATCATTGAGGTACAAACAGATCTCACGTCCAGGCATGAGGTGTGTGTAAAGAATCAGCCTGTTTTCTTTTACTGGCTTATTCCAATAGCAGATAGAGTCATTAAATATTTTGCCGAGAGCACGCTGACTGTTAACAAAGAACACCGAATCACCAACTTCAAAGACGCGTCTGACACTGAGTTTGGAATGTGCACCTTCAGGAATAAATTTTTTGAAGTCGACACCATTAAAACGTGTGATGCCAATCGGGTTGATGATCCAGAGATTTTGCCTCGAATCAAGTTTTAGGTACTGAACAATGTTACTGGATAGTCCATCGCGAGTGGTGAAGACCTTGAAGTCGTTGCCGTCAAAGCGGGCAAGTCCGCCACCGTTGGTCCCGATCCAAAGGTAGCCATCCTTGTCCTCCACCATCATGTTTACCTGAGATTGCGGAAGGCCATCCACCGCTGTGAATTGCCTCAATGAATATTGCTGCGCCCACAGCGATGGGATGGATACCGCACCTGAAAAGAAAACGACAAAAACCAACCGCCTCATTAGCCACTCGAAAGTACTTTTAATTGCTATAACCATCGTACCGCAATTTACGTCAATATGAGAGTGAATCGAAAAATGACTCTAAATAGGTGATATGACAAAACGAAGCGTTTAACTTAGCTATTATCAGATTAATGTTTTGTGCAATGAATGCAACCTGGCTCCAAGAACATATGTCAAAGTAGTATTAAAATACCTGTGGCATGTTCAAAAACTACCTATTAACCACTTTACGAAACCTTCAAAAATACCTCGGTTACTCAATCATCAATATTATTGGGCTTTGCCTGGGCATTTCCATTAGCCTTTTGCTAGCGCTATGGATTCGGCACGAATTGAGTTATGACCGTTTTCACTCTAACGCTGAACAAATTTTCAGGGTTTCAATGCATATGAACTTTGGTGGCAGATCTGCCCAAACGGCGGTTTCACCTACTGCCCTCCTGCCCGCTTTAAAAAAGAACTTTCCCGAAGTCAAGACAGGCACAAGAATCTACAATCCAGCATTCTTCAGTCCATTTATTGTAAAAAAGGATGATCAACTCTTTGAAGAAGAGAAGTTTTATTTTGCTGACAGCACCTTTTTTGATGTCTTTTCCTATTCACTACTTAAAGGAAGTTCACAACAAGCATTGGTTGAGCCTCGATCTGTAGTTTTAAGTGAAAGCATGGCAAAGAAATATTTTGGACAGGAAGATCCAATTGGAAAGACATTACTCATCAATGATGAAAACGAATACCTGGTAACAGGAGTAATTCAGAACGCACCCCGCAATTCCTATTTGCAGTATGATTTGATTGGTTCATTTTCTTC
>DAORAG010000219.1:0-5454 GCA_035344095.1 Cyclobacteriaceae bacterium
TGGTGGCAGTCGGCGGTCTCCTCTATACCAATTCATTCTTTCTCCTGACGAGCTTCCTGGAACGGTCGGGGATAGGGTGGCACATCGGCCAATAGATCTTGGCGCCCCTATGGCTATCTTTCTCAGTGACTTCGATGATAACTCATGAAAACTCTTTGTTTGCCAAACATGTTTTGTTTACCTTGGGGACAGATAACCACTGCCTGTCTCTGACTTTTGAGACGACTGTACTTGAAGTTCCATATTCCTCAACTGGGAAAAAACGAACCTATTCCCATCAGCATGTTTCAAGGTCTTTCTTTTCTGTGAACAAAATGTGTTTAAAAAAAATGGAAATGTCCATCGGGAATGTGTCAATAGGCTGTCTGCCTTCCATTAACTGATTGAAAATTTTATTGGAAAGAGGGTACGGTCGAAATGGGGAGTGTGAATTAGTTGAGAAATGCGCAAATTTTTTTAATGTGTTATTTGGAAAATCTGATTCAAAGCAGTATTTAAGATACCTGCCTATACTCTTGCTTCAAGGATCAATTCCAACAGTGCGAGGTTAGGAGTGTCCGGCTAACCCCTTAGATAGCGGACCAGTATCCTGGTTGTAATCAAGGAAGAACACTCGTTTTCCAATTTGCAATGAACCTTCTTCGTTTAAATGAGCGACCTGACTGAATGTTCGCATTGGCGTTCGGCTATCATGGTGTTCGCCCAGAATTCTTTTTTCTCCAAGGAGTGTCCAAATAAGCCGCATTCCTATTTTGTCAAGGCGATCAAGAAGGTCACCAGCATCGGCAAGGAGCGAAGGTGGCCCATCTTGCGTGACAGAGGGATCACGAAAAACGGTTCTTCCATTGACAAGACGATACCCGTCGATTCCATCCCACCATAGATCCCTCGGTGAGAAGAAATTTTTTGCCGGAAGGGTCATGTGAAAATTTCGTGGAACTGAAGCATCATATTCCCATTCTACCGCAAGATGGTTCCACGATGGATTGTAGCCGACGGGTAGATGGGTCCCATAACCTCCTCGACCATGCCACTCATCAGGTTCCGTGTTGAATGGCGTTGCCCATGGGTATTCACCCGTGAACCCATAAAGCCAGGTGGCACCTTTTGGCATCCATCCGCCAAAGAAATTTCGACAGTGAATGCTTTCATACGCAGTGGCGAATTCTCTTTTTTTTACAAGGTAGCTCTGGACATGCATCCATACTTGCCGATAGGGATCTCTCCGGTTTGCATATTCCTCTCGTTGCACCCAAGATGAGTAGGAGGCGAGCATACGCCAGCTTTGTCCATCATGGTCCACCACCGATAAAAGGGTCTCTAATCCTTGGACGTCGTCCTGCATTTCGACCCATTCCTTGTTGGAAAGTGTGTCAGTAGAGCCAAGATCCGTTGATGCTTTAATCCACCATCCAACAGCGTGATGTTTTGCATCCGGTATCTTTGATGGTAAAGTAGGGTCGAGCTTTCTTTCTTCCAATAGGATTAACGGTGTTCGCATCGGCTCTGGTTCCCAGTCATCTGTTTCTCGAACCGCGTGATCGTGCAGACGAGAGGCCAACTGATACATAGCCAACCATTGATACTTCTTGCCGATTCTTTCCGCCCATGATGGTTTACTTCGACCACCTCCGTACTGTGTCAGCATGTAGCTATCGTATTCCTCACCCCCTGAACCTTCGTAAGCAAAGTCACCTGCCACTCTCTGAAGAATCCACTTTCCCATATCCTTTTTGGATATTGACGGCGCCCATGGTTCAAGACAGCCCATGGAATAGAAAAAGAAATCGTCGTCAAAACAACTATGAGCCAACTTTGGCAATCTATCCCAGCGATTGACCTCCGTATCGGAAGGTAACTGTAACGGCCATTCGGAGAAGATTGGCTGCATAGGTAACTCCGGATCACAGCCATCTGGCAGGGCGTTGAGCTCGCGGGCCAGCTCGCTAATACACCTAATATGATCGCGAAGCAAGGCATTATCGAACGCTTCGGGAGCCTGACGGTATGTTTCAAGTAGAGTGCTGGTAACAAGGCCGATTAGGTCGATATCACGCGCAAGGATCAGTGCCCCATAGCAACTTAAGAGGGTTCGCTCGCGAATTTCGTCGTCATCACAGTTTATGAATCGTTGCAGCACGGAAGGTAAAACTTTCAGGTGAGTTGTCAGAATTGCTGTCACTGCCCGCGTGGCTTTGTCCTTTACTCGCCGATCAGCAGCAGCGGTAAACCACAGAAGGATTACGGCCCAGCGCTCAGCGATATCATGCTCAAGCTGTTCAAGCGGCAGTTCAAAGGCGGCATCGATCAAGCGGTGTACCGTACCATGTGATTCAAATCGTTCGTGGAGGTAGCCACACCAAAATGCGTCGCGTCTGGCTAATTGGTTCTTCTTTAGGAATTCATCAAGCCAGAATGCGTCGATAGCAGACTGATGCCATGAAGTGGACAATGCTGCGTCCATAGCGTAAGAAGAAAAATCTTTCAATCCTAGTGCTTCCTGAATCAAATGCGAGGATGTTGCGGAGAAAGAGGAAGGATCTCTCGAAGGGAATGATCGAACGGCAATTCGCAATAATGAGCTGCGAACCGACTCTTCGTCGACTAAATTCGGGAGTTCCAGGGCAGGAATTTGTTCGGGGACAAGGATAGAAAGCGCAGCAAGGGCACCATGGTTCTGCTCCAATGCATCAGAATCCTTGAACAAAGCGTGGAGTAGCCCCCCAGGTTGGCATGCTACATCAAGGCCCATCTTTTTGCTCTTTTCCAACAAGGCTTCAGCCACAAGGAAGTCGCCTAGACGTTCAAACGCTGGCCGGATAACACTTTCATATCCAAGAGGACTATTTGTGTCTGGAGCATCCTCCACTAGTAAATCGGCACGCACAAGCCATTCAAGAACTGGGAACATACTGGTTTGTGGTCTAATGTCGGAAATTATCCGTTGAGCCTGCGACCATGCAAGAGCTGACTCTCCCTTGTCTACGATTTCACGCACGATTCCCATAAGACAGCCACTAACAATCTTAGCACCAAGGCTGGTTTCGTACTCGGCGGCAAACTGCCGTTCTTTTTCACTAAGAAATGCACGTATAGTTGGTGCTAGGCCGTACCAACCCGATGGCATACGACGGAGCCCACGTGAACGGAGTGTTTCGCATAAGAGCCGCAGGTAAAGGGGGTTGGATAGCTCAGGCTGTAAAATAGGTGCGAGCGGCGGCTCAAGATCGTAATGATTGAAAAAAGTGCGACAGGCATCGCGCTCTATTCCTCTAAATCCAACATGTTCTAGGATTGGGTACTTATGCCCCTCTGGAAGGCAATACGAAATAAAGGATGTTCTACAGGTAATGCATAGTCTTACGTATGGCCTATTTTGCAGGGCATGCGAAACGGTCGAAAGGCGGTTTCTCCAGTATATCAGTGGTCGCGTCTCGTTGATTGCGTCAATACATAGGATCAGTGGTGCTCCTGAAGCTTCCCCTGCGGCATTCAACGCATCTAAGAGGCCTTCCATGCCGAGTGTGATCGGTAGGCCCAGTGATTCTAAAAGCCGCGTCCACGGGTCAGGCTCGCCTCGAAATTCATGACCAAAAATTACGCACGTGAGGAGATTTTCGCTTAATCGGCGGCTAGCAGCATCACAGGCCCCATGTGTCTTTCCCGATCCAGCAACACCTGCGAGCACGAATACTCGTTCAACCGAAAGCGAGTATGCAGGGGAATGGAACCACTCATGTAAGTCATTCATGACAGCAATTGTCTCGCGTGTGTTATCGAGATTGGAAGCGGGGAAAGACAACATGTATTCAGCCATGTACTGGCGAAAGCCTGGTGAATCAGCTTTTCCCTGCCCATGTTGGGTGTCAAGGTCATCGACCAAATGTGACTCAAGAGATCGGAGTTGTTCTAAAAGCTCAGAGATCCTAGATTCACAAATCTTAAGTTCGGTCGGATTATCAAGTGTCTCAAAATGATCACATTTATCCAAGAATGTCTTTATATTTTTAATTAATTTTTGTGCCTCTTGCCTTAAGCCCTCTGGCCATTCCGGTATCGCTGGATCAGGCCTCAAACTCTTTAGGGCGGCCGCAAAGCGTTGGTACTTTTCCCTGCAGTCCTGCAGTTTGGTTCTAAATTCACCAGACCACGTTGCAGTGCGTCCAAAGGCAGCAAACCATCTCCATAGATCCGTTTTGACATTAAGTTCAGGAGTATATCTAGGTCCGGCCTTTTGGTTTGCTTGTTCCAGATGACTTGAGAACCATTCATTGGTTAAAATTTTTTGATTAAAGAAAAATTCTCTAGCACCTCCGGATGTATCATATTTCATCAATAGCTCACGCAGCTTTGAGGCTGACCAGGCTTCAATGGTGAGCTGCCGTCCTTCTGCAGAGGCCGTCCTTATATGTTTATTGCACCATTCATCAAATTTTTCCTGACCACTTTGACCCTTCCGTCTCGTTGGACCTGTCAAATCAAAAGGAAAACAGACAACATATCGCGAAATCGTAGGATGAATTTTCAAAGCTGTGGTAAGTGATTTCGTGGTTTGTGTAAGAAGAGAGCCAATGTCAAACACATATTTTGCTTGCCACCCTACTCGCTTACCATCCGCGGAATCTGAGAAACATTCCAGGCCGCCATCTCCCCCAGCCCCATGCAGTCGGGTATAAGGTATATCTTCTGGAATCGTGGAATGAGCGAGTTGACAGCAAATCTCTTCAAATGCCTGGTGCTGGCCACCACATCGGGATACGATCTGACGGAAGTCTATATCAAACATTTGGGTAACTCGGTGAACCTTTTACGCAGTTTTATGCAATCCAACTGACGCACGCCAGCCTGGTTCCGCAAAGGTGGACAGTGCATTTTCCACAAGGAGCATGCGATTGTATTATTATTAAATAATGGCTCAAAGGTTATAGAATCCAAGAATAATTACCATACCTTGGTTAAAAAACAATATCAAAATTATTTATGATCAAAGACATCCCTGCTCATCTGCTAGATCCACGGAAAGATGGCACACTCTGAATTTTGGGTGACCGCCAAATCCGAAACCAACCGTCCTTACTGGGATCGACGAATGGCAGATAGCCATTATGATCGGATAGGGAATGTAAATAGTCAGTGTCTTAGCTACGATGACACTTACCTTAGTACTAAAACGAGAGAATCGGGTCATTCACTCAGGAATTTACAATGCCACTATCCTCGAGGTTTCATGACTGACGAAAACACGTTGCCGGGCCACAATAATTTCGTTTACCCTTGCGACAGATGAACGCGAGGTCCGGCTCTGCGGACAATAGCAGTGGTTCATTTGAAAAACTTTCGAGCATCCATTTAAAAAAGGAGAATGACCGTATGGCCACAATTGCGCCGTTCCGAGCTGTGAGGCCCAAATCTGAATTAGCGAGTCAAGTGGCGGCTCCTCCCTATGATGTAGTT
>DAORAG010000220.1:0-5440 GCA_035344095.1 Cyclobacteriaceae bacterium
GACTTCATCCGGAGTAATTACACCTTGCAAATTTTGCTCATTTCTGTCTTCAAGGTAAGCTACGTTCAAATAAAGTACAGACCTGTCTGAAAGCTGGAAAGGTTGATTGCCTCCTCCCTGACCACAGGTGGCGGAACCAAAACTTCGCGAGTTGGCCATTCCTGAGAAAGCCACCATCACACCTTCACCTGCATTGGAAGTAGAGTGATCCACCAGCACAGCGATTTTCTTTCCTGCGCTTTTAAAATCAACATACGGGAAGCTCACAGTTACAACTGCTTCATCGTTGTAAAAGCTTGTGCCATCCTTGTAGGCAAATGTTTTTTTGAGGCCATCGCTATCTACGAAATATCCAACTGTGCCATTTCCTAGCACGGGTCCGATACCTGCTATCATTGGCCACAGATTGCCTCCGGTATTTCCACGGAGGTCAATAATCCAGCCTTTCAAACTTGCATTGTCCTGGCTGCTGATGGTGCCATGCATCTTCTCTGCGAAGATGGCAGCGTTGATACCAAAATTGCTGTAGGGTGGAATCAGTACATATCCGATGTCAGCTGGCACTGTTGGTTCAGGTGCAGCTTCATCTTCACAAGGTACTTTGTACTCAATGATTGCTCCCGTTGCAGTTAATACAAAACTGCTTCTGTCGTCAAGTAATTCCAATGCCAGAAGCACTGCATCATTGGCAGCAGAAATGGTGGCTGCGCCAGCTCCTTTTTGCAACACCTGCGTTCTCAGGTCATCCCAGTTAATGGTGGCCTTATTGATATGGTTATTCTTCATCACGTCTACCAGCTCGTTCAGGTAGTCCTCAGCGGGTGGTGGAGCAAATGGATTGCTCGGATCGCAAGCACCAATAACAACCGCAACCAATACAATCGATGCAATCTTCTTCATCATATTCATAGTCTAAACACGCAAAACTAGGAATTATTGCGCAACCATGCGATTCCGTGAAGAGGGGGATTTGGCGACTTACTTGATTTTTTTCAGCGATGCGTTGCCAATCTTCAATGCTGCAATTTTGCCGGCATTATTTACTTCAAATGACATCATTGCCTGACCGTACCATTCTTTTTCTGCAGGCCCTCTAAATGTGTCGTAATGCCAATGCGATAGTTTGGCGTTGAACACTTTGTTAACACTTACGCTGAGTTGATCCCCGCTGACAGTTATTATTGCCGTGCCATAGAGCGGATCAGTGTACTCCCCTGCATAGTCAGCAAGATCATGCGATGGTTTGGTATTTTTCACCCTGTTTTCTGTGATTTTATTTTCTGCCGCTTCATATCCCTTCGCCAGGTTGGTATAAAGCGTTAGAAATTCAGCACTCCAGTCGCGGCTTCCACCCAAAGCGAATGTATCAAAGGCCTTGTACATAATGGCGTGCCGTACTTCCACGTGATCGGTATTTCCAAAAACATAGACCGCAACGTTGTCCTCTGGAATCTGCCCGTGTATGGCAATTGAGCCCGGGAGACTTCCTGTATGAAAATTGACTTTTCGTCCTTTGTAGTCGTGTTGAAACCAGCCCATTCCATACGTTGTCCAGTTGGGTTTGGTGAGTTGTGCTGTCGGATAAAACTCGGACGATGGAACTATAGTTTGCGCCTTCGTCATTTCTATCCAGGTCTTTGGCTCCACCAGACGACCGCCTTTGTATTTTCCGCTATCCAGCATACACTGGGTCCACTTGGCGATGTCGGAAATGGAAGACCATACTGATCCGGCCGAACCGATGTTATCTGCACTCAAATCTTCGATCACTGCCATTTTACCATTCACCATCATGTGCGGTTTGGTCTTGTTTGGCGACTTGATGTCCTGCAGTCTTGGAACTGTCTCTGTCATTTGCAGTGGTTTGAAAATTTCATCGTTCATAAAATCATACCATGTCTTACCGCTGATTTTCTCTATTACTTTTCCGGCTGCGAGATAAAATATGTTTTGATAAATAAAGCCAGCCCTGAAGGAGTAGGTAGGCTCAACCCAACGCATTCTGCGAAGCACCTCGTCACCATCGATTGTCATCCATGACCAAAGGAAGTCCGTATTGCCAACACCGCTGTTGTGCAGGAATAAGTCGCGGATTGTAAGTTCTCGTGTAACGAAAGGATCATACAATTGAAATTCCGGGAGGTAATCTATTACATGGTCATCCCAATTTACCTTACCTCTGTCTACCAGAATACCCATGCACGTGGCAGTGATCGCTTTCGTGGTTGAGCCAATTGCAAAAAGCGTATGGGTATCAACAGCGTCAGTAGTGTTCAGCTCTTTTACACCGTAACCTTTTTCGAAGATGACCTGGCCATCTTTTACCACCGCCACAGCAAGGCCTACCGCACCCCATTGCTTCCTCGCATTTTCTACGTAAGCATCGAACTCCTTGATTTGTTTGGCTTGAGTCTTGGTTTGCGCGCCAGCAGTCTGCGCACTCACGAGGATCAGCGTACAGCAAACAATTGATAAAAATTTTGTCATGATTTTATGTAGTGAGGTGGATGGAAGTTGTTCAAAGTGCGCTTTGCTTTTTTCTTATGATCTTGAATATGGCAGGGATTGCAATGAGTACCCAAACCACATTGATGAAGGCGGAAGGGAACGCTCCATAATATACAGTGTTAATGATGAGAAATGCTGCTCCCGTTACGTTGAGAATTTGAAAAGTTAATGAGTCAGATTTTAATTTTTGATAGCTGTTGAGGCCGTAAGCCAGGATAACTTCTACGGATCCAATCCAGCCGATAATATCTATAAGGAGCTTCATAATACATAAGTATTGAAAAAATCAGCATTGATCAATTCTTTTGATTGATCAATTGACGCAATGAAAGGAAGTGCAGGCTGTAGGCAAGAGGTACCAGAAAGGCCGGCAGCCAGATGATCGGAAACTCAGTCACGATGGTGTTGGCCGGCTCATTCATAAAGTATCGGAAGGGGCTTGGTATAGATAAGATCGCTGTGGCGACAATGTTGATCAACAAGCAAAGACAAGCGACATTCCATATGATCACACCTGTTTTGCCGATTACGTGCTTCGAGTATGCCAAATAGGCTATGATTGGTCCTGTGATCCCTGCGAGTATATCAAAGTTTCGTCCTTCGAAAGTCATCTGGATTGGAATTAGGTTTTGAATGAATAACATCCAAAGCAATATCTCAACAAACAGTCTGAACACCTGAAGCCCTGTGAGTGCTCTCGGGGAAATGAATGGAAGCAGCTCTTTGGTTGTCTTTGATATCAGCAACGCCCACACCAATGTTATCAGAGGAACAAATAATACAATCATGAGGCGAGGTGGAAAGGAATCGAAATTGGAAAAAAAGCCTCGGATTGAGAGAACACTTACAAGCGCCAGCCAGAAAGATAGTGCAAGAGAAACGCGGTTGAGTATTTTCTTTTGTCTATTGCCCTCAAAACCTGAACGGCTTAAGGCCATTTTTAATTCTTTCAATACGAGCACAAAGAAAACAACAGTGAGGAGGGCAAAGCCGAGCTGTGTTGCTAAAAACATACGATTGAGGTTTGGAGTAAAAATAAGTTAAGTTACTCAAAACCCGTACCTGTGAATCGGGGTCTGAAAGCGGGATAACAATCGTTAGGGTAAAATAGATTGAAATTTTGGTCATTAGTTTTGAGACTCATCTAATTTTGCAACACTATGAAAACACTTGGCTCTTCATTTGTGCCAGTTTCTATTCTGTTTCTGATTTTGTGTGTTGCAACTGGCGTTTTCGCGCAGAGGTCAAAAATTGACAGTCTGCGCAACATTGTATCCAGCGCTTCTGATACCACTCGCATTGCGGCTTTGACCAGCCTTGCCTACGAGATTGTTTTCTCTGATCCGGAAGAGGCCCAGGAACTTGCGAATCAGGCGATTGATGAGGCCGCTCAACTCGAATATGCCAAAGGGTTGCTGTCGGGCTATAGGGTGCTCGGTATTAGTCACGATCTGCGGTCAGAATATGTTCAGGCGATAGATGCCTACAAAAAGGCCATGCCGATTGCTTTACAGCTGAACGATCCCGCACAGACGGCTTCTGTTCAAAACGTACTTGGTGTTGCCTACTATCATTTGAGCCAATACAATGTGGCGCTGGAATATCTTCTTGAAGCACTCAAGCTTACCGAAAAAGCCGGGAACCCTCGTTACCTGGCTAATATTTTCACCAACATAGGTCTGGTTTATCACGATCAAAATGACCTTGATAAGGCACTCGACTACTATGAAAAAGCGTTGGTTTATGGTGAACAGGCCAATGACCTGCGGATGATGGGCAGGGTGTCGAACAATATTGGAATAATTCTGAACGCGAAAGGTCTGTACGATGGAGCCAGAATTTATTATGAGCAGTCTCTGGAATACAAGGCAAAAGTAAATGATGAAATTGGTGCTAGTGCGACACAGCAGAACCTGGCAGTGGTCTATAAGAATCTGGGAAATCTTGACAAAGCAAACGAGCTCTTGCAGCAGTCACGAAAGACGAAGGAAGAGGCAGGTGACCTGATGGGATTAATTCAGGTGTTTGATACTCAAATCGGAATTTGGATCAAACAGAAAAAGTTTGCCGAAGCCATGGATCTCTTGAAGAAGAGCGAGGAGATTCTGGCACAAATCAACTCAAAAGAACCTTATATTAATCTGTTCCATCGCTACAAGGAGTATTACTATGCTCGCGGCCAGTATGACATCTCCGAAAAATGGCAGGAAAAGAAAGACTCTATTCGAGAGGTATTGTTCAACGAGACGAAGAGCAATCAACTCGCCACCCTTCAGGCGGTATACGAGCTTGATAAGAAGGAGACGGAAATCAAACTCCTTCAAAATGAAAGGGATAACCAGGCGCTGCAGCGTAACATTATTCTAATTCTCCTTATTGCAGGTGCGGTTGTTGTCACTATTGTAGGTGTTTGGGTTTATCAACGACAGCGCCAGCAGAAGGCCATGTTTGCAGCACAACAAAAACTACATGACGCGGAGATCCAGAATGCCCAATTGCGTGAGAGTGAGCTCAAGCGAGAGCTTGAGTACAAAAATCGCGAGTTGACATCTTACACCATCAATTTTGTCCAGAAAGGACAACTTTTTGAAGAATTGAAGGAGAACATCGCCAGTTTGATGAATAGTGCAGAGACGGATGTGGCTATGAAATTGAATCCGCTGAAAAAAGTGGTCGACTCGAACTATCAAATAGATAAAGAGTGGGATGATTTTAAATTCAGATTTGAAGAGGTCCATACTGGCTTCTTCGAGCAACTTAAGGCAGAGTACCCTGAGCTTTCAAATAGTGACCTCAGGCTTTGCGCGCTTCTCCGTCTGAATATGACGATGAAAGAGTCGGCCAAGATTCTTGGAATCTCGACCGACAGTGTTAAGACCTCACGTTACAGACTCCGCAAAAAACTCAACCTTGATCGCGATGAGAACCTTAC
>DAORAG010000221.1:0-5436 GCA_035344095.1 Cyclobacteriaceae bacterium
ATATTGGGTAAGGCCAGACATTGAGAACAGAATAAAGGAAGGAAGTATAAAAGCGTACTTCAATAGTGAACTCCTTCGCATCAAAGAAAATTCAGTTGACATACGAACACCAGAGGGGGAAATTACATTAGCAAATGACTTTGTGCTGGCAATGACGGGCTACCAACCTCCGTTTGAGTTTATGGAATCGCTGGGGGTTAAGTTTCAAGATGACGAGTTTCATACACCTGTGTATAACGAAATCACAATGGAGAGTTCGATGCCTGATCTCTACCTGGCAGGCGTAGTATGTGGTGGGTTGAAGACCAACAAGTGGTTTATTGAGAACTCGCGTGTACACGCTGAGTTGATCATTGATGCGATCAAACAAAAAACCCCGCAATAGCGGGGTCCCCTGTTATCTTCAAAGAAATTCTTAAAGCGCGTCTGCTGTAACTTTTGCGTTGATCACTACCTCAACGGTAAATGACACAGGGCCAGCTGAAATCGTTCCGTCCATCGTGGCCGTAACTGTGTTATTGTCCTGAAGTTGGGCTGCGATGGCATCTACTTCACTTTGTTCCAGATCAAGTTCAAACTCAGTACCAGCCGTTGCTGCCGCACCAAGGTTAACGGTTGAAATGGAAACAGAGCCAAGACTACCTGATGCTGATCCACCTGATGGATCAAACAACATTTGGCCATCAAAAGTGGCGCCATCCGGTCCGCTATAGTTGCTCACACGGTAGGTTACTTTATTAACTTCTATATCTGTGATTTTTTCTTTGTACTTGTTGATTTCAGAGTCACTTGTTGCGTCAAGGACAATTTGGTCGGCATAGGCGCCTTCATCCGCTCCGCTCACATTGAAAGATTTTTTGATGTCAGCGGTGAAGGATACATCATCCACCTTATCAAACAGGTCGCAAGAAGCAAGAAGACCCGTTACCAGGATAGCAGATACAATGGTCGTAAGAATTCGGTTTTTCATTTCACTGATTTTTTGTGGATTTAAAGTTACGAAACTTTACAGTTACGAGAAGTGCTTAATAATACGCTTCGCGGTCATTAGGTAACTGCCTCCAAATAAGTTTGCGTGGACCAGAATTGGGTACAAATTGTACAATTCGACCCTATTTTCGAACATTGGCTCCAGCGGATAAGCTTCATTGTAGCTGTGATAAAATTGATCACTGAATCCGCCAAATAGCCTCGTAAAAGCCAGCTCAATCTCCCGGTGTCCATAATACACTGCTGGGTCTATCAAGATTGGATTACCGCCTGTATCTGTCATCACATTTCCGCTCCATAAATCTCCATGAATTAGTGACGGCCGTTCCTTTGGAAAAATTTGATTCAGTTTTTTGAGCACACGCTCTACTTGATTTGAAAACTCAAAATCTATTTGACCACTATCAACCAATCTCTTCACCAAAGGACGGATTCGTTGATCTGCGAAAAAGTCCGTCCACTCAAATGTTGGACTATTAGACTGAAAAAGTGATCCGATATAATTGTGGTGTTCCAATCCAAATGTCTTGGCGCTATGCTGATGTAACCTTGCAAGCTGCCTACCCAGCAGATCCCAATATTGTTTTGATTGTCGCGCTGATGATATCCATTCCAATAGGATACATTGATAATCAATCCCTTCAATTACAAGAATTACACCGGGAACCAGCACTGATTGTGTTGACTGTAAAATATTCAGCCCTTTACCCTCTGCGACAAACATGCCTGGAAACTTTTTGGCACTATTCCATTTCAGAAAATAATCTCCCGATGATGTGCTCAGCTTTCCTCCATGATTGATGCATCCGCCTGAGACAAATGAGAAGTCGAGGAGCGTAACTTTGGACGACAATACTTCGTCAAGTTGATCTTTGAGATTTTGTGACAACGAGGCCGGAACGTCAGCAAGCATAATTGAAAGTTGCTAAAGATATCAGCTCGCTCAAAATTTTCTATATTCGTTTGTCTAAGCCTAAAAAATGAGAACCATAATCCTAATTCTTACTCTTCAACTATTTGCGTTCGCAGTCGCTGCACAACATAAAGCGATTGTTGGTGGCTACTTGATCAACAGCGATGGCTCAAAGCCGATCGAAGAGTCAGTGATTTTAATCAATGGAAGCACGATCGAAAAATTGGGCAAGACTGGCAAAGTAAAAATTCCGGCAAACGCTGAGATGATTGATGCAAAAGGTAAATATATCATTCCTGGGTTGATCGACTCACATGTTCATTTTTTTCAATCAGGTGGATTGTACACAAGGCCAGATGCTATTGATCTGAGAACTGTCAAGTCCTATGAACAAGAAATCGAACACATTAAGAAAAAATTGCCACGCACTTTCGCAAGCTATTTAGCCGCAGGTGTGACCGCAGTCGCTGATGTAGGTGGCCCTATGCTGAACTTCGATATAAGAGAACAAGCATCTAAGACAGACATGGCGCCAACTGTTGTGGTGGCGGGTCCACTCATCTCTACGGTCGACAATCCAAAACTTGATATCGGTGATCCTCCCATTGTCAAGGTAACATCGATAGCAGAGGTAGACAAACTGGTGCAGCAACTTGCTGACCGGAAAGCGGACCTGATTAAAATATGGTTCATCGTTTCTCCCCAGTTGAATTTTGATGATAATCTCAAATTGATCAAGCGCACCATCGACCAGAGTCACGCAAAGGGCATTCGTGTTGCCGTGCATGCTACCCAACTTAAAACAGCCAAAGAATCGGTAAAGGCTGGTGCGGATATTTTGGTGCATAGTGTAGACGACACTGAAGTGGATGATGAATTCATCAAGCTCCTCAAGCAACATGGAACAATCTATACCTCCAGCATCAGCGTGCTGGATGGTTATATGCGCACATTCACACAGCGGTTTGATTTTATGCCGATGGATTTTGCAGTGGCTGACCCGGATTTTATGGGAAGTCTCACCGATCTCAGGAGAATTTCCACGGATCAAATTCCCGAAAGAATCAGGACAATGATGAGCAAGCCCGATGAGTACTTGCCAGGCGCACAGCAACGTGTTGAAACCGCCATGAAAAATTTGAAGAAATTGCAAGATGCGGGAGTTACCATTGCCACTGGAACAGATGCAGGAAACATCGGTACACTGCATGCTTCGTCAATGCATCAAGAACTCTACATAATGCAGAAAGCTGGCCTGTCGCCAACACAAATATTGACCAACTCCACAATTAATGGAGCAAAATTGATGGGTAAGGATAAAGAGTTGGGGACTATTGAAGCTGGCAAGAAAGCGGACCTTGTAATCCTTGATAAAAATCCGTTGGACAATGTGTCCAACTACAGCGCGATCAGCAAAGTGATTAAAAATGGCAAATCCTATGAACCGAAAGCCTTGCTATCCCCTTCTGCTGAAGAACTGGCGCAACGACAATTGGTGGCATACAACGCCCGCGATCTTGATGGCTTTATGGCTGTTTACAGCGACAACGTTCAACTCTATAATTTCCCGAATGATTTGTTACTCGAAGGAAAGGATGAAATGCGCAAGCGGTATGTCAACAGGTTTGAAGGATCACCGAACCTTTATGCCAATGTGGTAAACCGTGCCGTGATGGGCGACTATGTGATCGACCATGAAAAGGTATCCGGCCTTCCCAACGGAGAGGTACAGGCGACAGTCGTCTATCATGTGAATAACCATGAGATCGACAAGGTTTGGTTCATCATCGAACAGTAATATGGTTCAGCCCGGATTCCGCTTTCATCAATTTAAGCAGCTGAGCCCCGCAATGGTCTCCGCCTTTGCAAAAGAAGCCGGGGATATGAATCCACTGCATCATGATGAAGACGTTGCTTCAAAATCCGTTTACAAACAACTGATCGCCAGCGGCCCACACACCACTTCGCTTTTGATGGGTGCCATAGCCACACGCTTCAGTGAGATGGGGCCGATGGTGGGACTTGAGTTTTCATTCCGATTTAGAAAAGCCATCAGTGCATCTGAGCAGATTAAAATTGAGCTGCTGGTGGTCAACGTCACAGAACATGCTCGCCTCGGTGGTCACTTGATCGATTTGAGGGGAAGAATTCAAAAAGAAGATGGAACTACCGCTCTCGGTGCCAAAGGACTAATTCTCCTGCGGAACAATTAGACAATTTATTTTTGTCGCTATCTTCACCGTCTTAAAATTTTCCAGCTCATGAAACTCACCTCAAGAAACACCCACCGTGATATCGCATACTTTTATGTAGGACTGATCATCGCATTCTCCATATCAGGAATCTTTCTCAACCATAGGAGACAACTGAATCCGAGAAGATATACATATGAAGTGCGAAATTTTTGGATAAGTCCATTTACAAAAGATCAGGCTGATGAAGCCTTTGTTAAGCAACTGGCAGCATCGCAAAATATTGATGATGAATTAAGAAGATTTCAAACATCTGAGACTGAACTCACCATTTCGTTTGCACAAAACGATGTCAAGGTGGACATGACAACAGGCGCAGGAAGCATTGTTACCTACCGAACCATTCCACTCCTTGGACAAATGACGCAGCTTCATCAGGACACCAGTAACTGGTGGATATACTATTCTGATTTTTTCGGGTTGGGAATGCTGACATTGGCCATCACTGGAATGTTTATCGAAAGAGGTAAAAACAGCTTTCGCAAAAGAGGGCTAAAGTTGGCTTTGATAGGCATCATATTCCCCTTGATATTCCTGTTTCTTCTTTCCTAGCGAACAGAAGCCTGTTAAACTGTATTAAGGACGTTTAGCATAACTTTATTGTCCCGTTACAATCATTCACCCATTTTCGTCCGATACCTGAAACTCTTAGCCATGATGAGATTAACAACTCCATTGACACTCACTCTCCTCATTCTTTCATCCATTGCACTTAATGCGCAAGTGATCACAGATGCAGACTCGGTCTTTTTCCAATCGCTGTCATTCCGAAATGTAGGTCCCACACGCGGTGGGCGAGCCACCACAGTGCAGGGCGTAACCAAGCAACCAGGTACTTTTTATATGGGTGCTACCGGTGGCGGAGTGTGGAAAACGGAAGACTACGGAATCAATTGGAGAAATATCAGTGATGGGTTTTTCAAAACACCGTCAATAGGGGCTATCAAAGTTTACCAGGAAGATCCAAAAATTATCTATGTCGGAACAGGGTCAGATGGCATTCGCTCCAATGTGATCATTGGAAAGGGAGTTTATAAATCTGAAAATGCAGGCAAGACATGGACTCACATTGGATTGGACAAAGCTGGACAGATTGGAGCGGTTGAAGTTCATCCATCCAATCCCAATATCGTTTTTGTGGCTGCCCAAGGTCAACCGTTTGAACGCAACGAAGAACGTGGAGTGTATAGAACTAAAGATGGAGGAAAGACATGGGACCGTGTGCTATATCACTCCGATAGTGTAGGTGCAACCGACCTTGAGTTTGCTCCGAACAACCCG
>DAORAG010000222.1:0-5434 GCA_035344095.1 Cyclobacteriaceae bacterium
ACTATGGATTTCCAATTTTGCCGCCAGAACGTTTTGGTGGACCCCTTGGATTAAAACTTGCTCATCATTTTCCCGGAGAGGTTTCTGATCCGGATAAGGTAAACCGGAATGTAACCGCTGGTACTGAGGATGACATCCGCTATGTGCTGGAAAAGTATATGCCGTCAGCACAGGCATCAATTCTTAGCTTGAAAAGCTGCCTTTACACCACCACTACAGACGAAAACTTCATTCTTGACTTCCTGCCTGGTTTCAACAAGCAGGTTGTGGTAGCGTGCGGCTTTAGTGGACATGGATTTAAGATGTCTTCTGGTATTGGAGAGGTGCTCGCTGACATGGCAATGAAGGGCAAGACCGATTTACCGGTTGGCTTCCTTGGCATGGGAAGGGCTGGATTATAATATGTTTATCCAGCGCTCCTTGCCATTTCCCAACCAATGATGCTTTTCTTTCGTGCTGCGCTCCAGCGGTATTCACCCAATATTCCGTCTTTGCGAATCACGCGGTGACATGGAATGAGATACGCTATGTGATTAGAGCCTACTGCTGACCCCACAGCCTGCATTGCCTTTGGAGAGTCAATTTTTTCTGCGATGCCCTGGTAAGTAGTCACGCTTCCGGTCGGGATGTCCAACAATGCTCGCCACACCTTCACCTGGAAATTTGTGCCTTTTACGAAGAGGTGCAGTTTGCTATCACGCTGCCCTTTGTAAAATATTTGATTGGCTACGTATTGAGTTCGTGACTCATCTTCGTAAAAAATAGAGTTGTGCCAATGTGATTTCATTTGCTCCAATTCGATCTTTGGATCTTCGTCAGTTGGGATGAATGACAACCAGCATACACCTCTCTCAGTCACGCCTAACAAACAACGACCAAATGGTGTCTCATGAATTCCATAATAAATGGTAGTACCACCGCCTTTGGTTTTGTATTCTTGGGGTGTCACGGCCTCAAGTGTGGTAAACAAATCATATACACGCGACTGACTGGAAAGGCCTGCTGTCTCCGCTGCCTCAACAAGATTGCGCGACTCCGTTAATTTTTCTTTGAGAAAGTCTACGGTGAGAAACTGCAGAAAGCGCTTTGGACTGATACCTGCCCATTCGGTGAATAGCCTCTGAAAATGAAATGGGCTAAGATGGACTTTTTCCGCCACGTCATCCAGATTCGGCTGAGTTTGAAAATTTTCTTCCAGGTACCTGATCGCCTGCTCAATCCGGTAATAGTTGATATTTTGTTCGTTTTGCGTCACCATCATAAAGCTAATTGTTTTTTGATGATCCAAAATTGGCCGTATGAGCGTCTTTTTTCAACCTGAAACTTGCGCACTTTGTTGTCAATTGCTGCCTTGATGTATTACCTTGGAAATCTAAAAAATCACACATGAAGCATTTAGTCGCCCTTCTTGCTTTTGCGTTGGTCATCAATGCATCAGCACAAACTAATTATGATACCGTTAAGATTCGTCCTTTGAAAATCACTGAAACCATCTATATGTTGAAGGGAGCAGGAGGCAATATTGGATTTTTGAAAGGCGAAGATGGAGCGCTTATCATCGACAATCAATTCGGTCCCTTGTCGGGAAAGATTGCCCAGGCAGTGGTTGAAGAAGGTGGAGGTGAGATTAAAATGCTGATCAATACACATATTCACGGTGACCACACAGGAGGTAATGATAATTTCAAAAAATGGGGTGTGACCATCGTGGCGCATGACAATGTGCGCGAACGCATGATGAAGGAAGGCAAGGTAAGAGATCGTGTAGTGCCACCACGTGATAGGGCTGCCTGGCCGGTAGTTACATTTCCCGACAGAATGAACATTCACTGGAACAATGAAGACCTCGAACTGTATCATTTCAATACTGGTCATACTGATGGGGATGTGATTATCAAATTCGCCAAAGCCAACGTGATTCACACAGGAGACATGTTTGTTCAGTATGGCTATCCGTTTGTTGATACCAACAGCGGAGGCGGTATCAACGGCTTTATCGCAACGCTCGATCAAATGTTGAAGATCATGGATGATGATACGAAGATCATTCCAGGTCACGGTGAGTTGGCGACCAAAAAAGATGTTCAGGCTTTCCGCGATCGCCTCGTTGAAATCCGTGACGGAGTTGCCGCTGCGTTGAAAAAGGGAACCAAAACAGAAGACATTGCCAATTTGCCGATTGCCTCCAAGTACGATGCAGACTGGGGTAAAGGGTTTGTAAAAGGAAAAGACTTCGTGATGATGGTGGCGGAAAATCTTGGTAAGAAGTAAATCATCAACTGGCTGGTTTGCGAACTAAAAGTTATCCTTTTAGTGTTTACCTATATTCCTAACTATAGGTAGTTGCTATGAGGATACAAGTAAAAATTATTAATGCTTTTGTGTTTGATGGTCAAGGCGGCAATCCAGCTGGAGTTGTGTTGGATGCAGATGAACTGAGTAATGATCAAAAATTAAAAATTGCCGCCAAGGTTGGCCTCTCTGAGACTGCATTTGTATCGCGGTCGTCTGTTGCAGATTTCAAGTTGGACTTCTTTACCCCCAACCGACAGATTGCCCATTGTGGTCACGCCACTGTCGCAGTTTTTTCATACCTATCGCAAACAGGTCGTTTAAATTCGAATCACTCTTCCAAAGAAACCATTGATGGACGGAGGGAAATCATTATTCGTGATGGGCTTGCCTTCATGGAACAAAAGGCTCCGCATTTTTACGAACCTCTGGAGCTATATGATGATGTTTGGTTTTCGTTAGGATTGCACGCCAATGACGGCACCGAGGAGCTACCCATTTCTGTGGTCAATACTGGTAATTCTTTTTTAATGGTGCCGGTGGCTTCAAAGGAAAAATTAGCGACCATCAGACCGGATAAAAAACTTATTCACAAGATTAGCGACCAGTTAGACCTGATTGGGTTCTATCCATTTTCATTAGACACTTTTCAGTCAGGTCATGATGCCAGCACTCGAATGTTTGGTCCGCGCTACGCGATAGATGAGGAAGCGGGTACAGGTATGGCGGCCGGCCCCTTGGCTTGCTATCTCCACGAAAAAACAATAAATAAAAAATCCGGGTATGTCATTGAGCAAGGTTGGCTCATGACACCACCATCTCCCAGCGAGATAATCGTAGATCTAAATTTTCAAAAGGGTAGCATCCAAGGCTTGATGGCTGGGGGTAGAGGTAAGGTGATGCGTGAATTGGAGCTGGATATCTGAGTAAACTTAACTACCCTGTTCTGCTTTCTTAGCCTAATTCTGGCGGAAATGAGGTTTTTTGAAATTATCTGTATAAAATCTGCAATTAAGAATAAAATAGTGTAACTATATTTACTGCAATTACGATTAATATCCTGGATACAAGCACCGCTAAACGCAAGCTGATTGTAACTATGAAAAAAACGAAACTTGGCGAATTCGAAGAACTGGTATTGCTCACGGTTGCCGCGCTGCAATCGGAGGCTTATGGCGTGGAGATAAAACGCGAGCTGGAAGAGCGCCTTAAAGAAAAACTTAGTGTAGGTTCTATTCAGTCTGCGCTCAAGCGGATGGAAGAAAAGGGATACCTAACCTCTCAATTTGGCGAACCGACTCAAAAGCGGGGAGGAAAGCGAAAACGTATTTATTCCACCACCTCTCATGGCCGCAAGGTTTTGGAAGAAATGAAAAACATTAGGGCAGGCTTGTGGAGTGCCATCCCCAAGCTGGCCTACGAAGTGAAACTGGCTTGATGGAAAACGAGTCGATACAGCCACCAAAGTGGCCGCTGAAATTCCTGCGCATCTTCATTCGAGAGCAATACCTCGAAGAGATTGAAGGTGATATGGAAGAAATTTTCTTCGACAATGTGGAACGTTATTCCCCGCGAAAAGCAAGACGCCTGTATGTATGGGAGATGATCAAACTCCTGCGACCTAATTTGATCCGTCAGTTTCGATTCTTAAATACATTTAACCGATTTGGTATGCTTAGCAATTATTTCAAAGTCTCCATTCGCGGATTGATGAAGTATCCACTCAATTCGTTTATCAATTTGTTTGGACTCGCCTCTGCGATCGGGATTTGTATTTACGCTTATGCATTTTTTCGCTGGACCTACGACAGGGATCAGTTCCATGAGAACAAGAATTCGGTTTACCTCGTCACCACATTTGCCCCTCGGGAGGGAGCAATGCAGGAGTATGGACGAACGCCACGACCTCTCGCTGAATCATTGCAGCAGGATTTTCCTCAAATAGAAAAAGTGTGCCGGGTGGAGGACCGAAACATTGTGGTGAAATACCATGACCAGGTCTTTAATGAACGCATTCGTCTGGTAGATCCTACGTTTCTTCAGATGTTTACGTTTCCACTGAAGTGGGGTGCCGCATCCTCTCTTAATGATGTCAATAGTATCATCATCAGTGAGGCGATGTCGGAGAAATATTTTGGTGAACAGAACCCGGTGGGAGAGACCCTGCTCATAAAATTTGATAGAGATCGAAGCAAGGAATTCAAGGTTGCAGGCGTAGCACAGAAGTTTCCCGTTGCCCGCAGTACAGAGTTCAATTTCCTCGCCAACTTTGATAACCTGCGCACCAGCGAAGTGGATTACAACTTTCACGATTGGGCAGCGCAACTGGATGCCACCTTTATCCAGGTAGAAGACCCTGAGGATGTAAGGGCAGTGCTACATGGCATGGCCAAATACAAACAGATGCAAAATGAATCCGTTTCGGAAGACTTTGCTATTGATTCGTTCGGGCTGGAACAACTCGCTACCCTTCACATCAAAACGGAACACATCCGTGATGATATTTTCCGTGGAGGCACAAAAGACAACATCGCTTCGATCGGATTTCTGATTGCGATATCCATTCTCATGCTGGCGCTCGCCTGTTCCAACTACATCAACATCGCCATTGTTTCTGTCACAAAGCGATTGAAAGAGCTTGGTGTACGCAAATCTATTGGTGCTACGCGCAAGGTGATCATTGTACAGTTTCTTACCGAAAACATCGTCACCACTTTTTTTGCGTTGTTGATTGGCATCCTGCTAGGAAGGTTTGTGGTCATTCCATGGTTTGAAGGACTGTGGTACTTCAGCATGGATTTTAAATTCGGGGATACCAACCTTTGGATCTTCCTTTCGGTTGTGCTGCTCGTAACAGCCATTGCCTCCGGAATTTATCCCGCGCTCTATATCTCCAGATTCCAGCCAGTCAACATCCTCAGAGGTTCGCTGCGGTTTGGTCAAAGGAATCCTGTTACCAAAATATTTTTGGGTTTTCAACTTATCCTTGCGTGCGTGTTTATCACGAGCGCGGTGATCTTCACACGCAACAGCGATTACCTCACTTCAAGAGATTGGGGCTACGACAATCGTGATGTGATCTATGCGCAACTGCCGGATGAGCTGTCCGTGGAGCAATTGAAACACGTGATGGAGGAGAACG
>DAORAG010000223.1:0-5429 GCA_035344095.1 Cyclobacteriaceae bacterium
TCATTTTCAATCGTCAGTACATGATGCAAAAAGGTCGTAAACGACTTTTTGCGTTAAGAATAAAGTGGGAAGCTAACGGGGCAAATGTGCCCTGGATTTACTTTGGTTGCTCTTTTTTAGGAACGGGGTCGTAGCCGCTGGTACCCCAGGGATGACACCTGCCAATCCGTTTGATCCCTAACCAAATTCCTTTGATCGGCCCCCATTCTACAATCGCTTCTATCGTGTATTGCGAGCAGGATGGTGTGTGGCGACAGTGGGCGCCCAGTAGGGGTGAGATCGCAGCCTGGTAAAATCGCACAGGTAAGATGAATATCCTTCGAATCAAAGAAACGTTATTGCTCATCTATTCGATCACATAGTCGATCGTGCCATCTTTTCCATCCTTCAGTTGAACACCGACCTGCTTTAAATCATCCCTTATTTTATCAGACAATGCGAAGTTTTTATCCAGGCGAGCTTTCTTTCGCAATTCTATCAGGATTTTGATAGTACCATCCAGCAAGTCATTGTTTTGTTCGTTTTCTTCCCGTAGACCAAGCACATCCCTAACGAAAGCCTGGTAAGTAGTCTTGAATTGTTCAAAGACATCTTTACCCACTTTGTTCAGTGATGTATTTCCAGATTTGAAATCGTTTATTCTTGCGGCCATCTCAAACAACACTGCCAGGGTCTTAGCTGTGTTGAAGTCATCGCTCATGTTTTTGTAGCATTCGTCATTAAGTCGAAGCAGATCCTTTTCAAGTGTACTATCTGTTTCATTCCCTGGCTCGTGGGAAAGTACATTAAGCGCTGAAAGCGCATTGATGATTTTCTTGTAACCTTTCTCTGCCGCACTCAATGCCTCGTTGCTGAAATCCAACGTACTGGAGTAATGTGATTGTAGCATGAAGAAACGAACCGTCATTGCGCCATAGCCACGGTCAAGCAGGGGATGATCTCCCGTAAAGAGTTCACGCGGGAGAAATGAATTACCCAGTGACTTACTCATTTTCTGCCCGTTGACAGTCAGCATGTTTGAATGTATCCAGTAGTTGACGGGCTTTTGATCATTGGCACCTACGGCCTGCGCGATTTCGCACTCGTGGTGAGGAAATTTCAGGTCCATTCCACCACCGTGAATATCAAACGTGTCTCCGAGGTATTTTGTACTCATCACAGTACACTCGATATGCCAGCCCGGAAAACCCTCACTCCAGGGTGAAGGCCACCTCATGATGTGATAAGGAGATGCTTTCTTCCAAAGCGCAAAATCAATCTTATTCCTCTTTTCATCCTGACTGTCAAGCTTTCGGCCACTCTCCATTAGTTCTTCGATAACGCGACCAGACAAAATACCATACTTGTGCTTTTCGTGATATTTGGTCACATCGAAATAAACTGAACCATTCGCCTCGTAAGCAAAGCCATTATCAATTAGTCTTTTGGTAATCTCTATTTGATCTACAATGTGGCCGGTAGCCGAAGGCTCAATACTTGGGGGTAGAATATTGAACTGGCGCATTACCTCATGAAAGCCTTCGGTATAGTGCATCACGACTTCCATGGGTTCCAATTGCTCTAGTCTCGCTTTTTTTGAAATCTTATCCTCGCCTTCATCTGCATCATTTTCCAGGTGGCCAACATCGGTAATGTTGCGTACGTAGCGGACTTTATAACCTAAGTGTCTAAAGTATCGGGTAATCACGTCAAAAGACATAAAAGTGCGCACGTTGCCTAAGTGCACGTCATTATACACGGTAGGGCCGCAAACGTAGATGCCGATTCGTCCGGGGTTCACAGATTTGAATAATTCCTTTTTTCCGGACAGTGAATTCGTTAGATAAACGGGATATTTTTCGATTAGGGACATCAGGTCAAAAAATTTGGCACGAAGATACTACATTCTGTAGTTCCATGTCTGTAATACGGAGCACTGGTTCTGAGGGTTAAACTAATCATTGGAGATATCAGCAAACCTCTGCCTAGTCCCCCACGAATTTTGGCTCAGGGATTTTTGTCCCACAAACCTTATTGAGTTGCTGAATCACATAACGGCTTAGTTCCGGGGAGTAGATTTCTTCATGCTGATGCATGAAGAAATAAACGCGCTCAATACCCTGGAGCATCCAGCTCTTGATTCGCTGGACCCAATCATCTACTCTGGTATAATCAGTGGGGTGGAGGCCATTACCAACAAATCTGATAAAAGCAACAGGAGTTGTCAACCTCATGTGCACGCAATCTCTGCGGCCAGATGCATCGGTTATGATGGAACCGATTTTGTTGCCCTCCATCATGGAGAATACATTTTCGAAGTTTTCTTCCAGAAACCATTTCGGACTGCGTAGTTCGGTAAAAACCTCTATGTCTTTGGGAAGAGCCTCCAGATAACTCTTTAGTGCATCAAAGTTTTTGGGTGTGAAGTTCGGGGGCAGCTGTAAGAAGATGGGGCCGAGAGTATCCTTAAAGGCAGACACGCCTTCGAGGAATCTCTCCGTCAGCTCTTCGGCATCTTTCAAACGTCTGTAGTGCGATATCTGATCAGTGAACTTGGGGCAAAATTGAAATCCTGCGCCAACTTTTGCTCTCCATCCTTCCACTTGTTTTTGTGTGGGCATGCGATAGAATGTTGCATTCAGCTCGATGCAGTTGAAATGCCTGGCGTAGTGCTGCAGAAAATCTGCCTCTTTGGTTTTTTCGGGATAAATTTTTCCAACCCAATCTTTGCGACCCCACTTTGCACAGCCTACAAAAACTTCCGGTTTCTTTTTCGATTTGGCCTTCTTTAGTAAGGAAGTGGTGCCAGGCGCATCTGGCGGAAGTGTGAAATCAATATTTTCGAGACTATCTACTTTACCGAAATCCATACCCAGGAGTGTTTTTACTAAGGTAACAAATGAGCAACAGAACCGAATCTACTGCACGAGGAAGAATTCGTATTTGTTACAAGGATTATATAACCTGAAAAGTTTGAACCCGTCAACAGGCTCATCGAATGCATAGAATTCTCCGCCCTGGAATATTTCATCTGTAATCTCCATCAGACTTTGCTCAGTACCCGCTGGTGGAGTTGCCGTATAGTAATATTGGTCGAGAAGGGTTATCTGAACGAGATTGACCTTCGTGCTGGTGGGTTGAAATTGTCTCACATATAATTCTCCGTCATCCATTATAAAACCAACGGAATAAATAGGTATGTCCGGATTGTTAAGTTCCACTCCATAAACAAAGATAAAGCCCGAGGCATTTGGTAATTTTTGACCAATGCTGCCGTCATCAAGAAGTGAATTACCATCTGCATCGAAGACAAATTGGGCATTCACCGAATACAATGTGTTTGTGAATTCATTTCCTCTATTACTTAGCAGCGTACTCATTACATTCACAACCGCACTGTTGCTGGAACCAACATACATCGGAGACTCGCTCACCACCGATGTAGCACAAAGATCAGGACCAGTCATTGAGAAATCGCTAAGTGTGACCTGGCCAATACTGATTAGGCCACTACCAAGGTTGAAAGAGAAAGGATCATCCAGAACCAGTTGGCCATTGCGATAACTAAACTTAGTGGCGTGATTGATATTTACGCGGTTGCCATTAATTACCTCATCCCGCGTGGTACCGGTAGAGGCAAACTCCGCCACCAGGTTACGTTTATCAAGATCGATTGTCCAAAAGACAGAAAAATTATTGTTGATAAAAGCCAGCTGCTGACTCGGAAGGATCGGCCCAAAAATCTGAGGGTTACTCATTTTAAAGTTCTCGAGGTTTTCAGGAAGCTCACGTGCAAAATCATTCTCTTCCCCGGCCGAAGCAGGCGTGAAGGTTAATACAGTGGGGTTTGAAAAATCGGAAATGCTCTCGAAGATCAGGTTTTCGCCATCCTTACCTTTATACAGGAACTCAAACTCTGCTCCAAAAGTCGCCTGGTCCAACTCGAACAGGTAGTGAAAGACAGCGTAATTCTCAAGTATCAATTCCAAACCCAATGCGGCATCAATTCGATATGTAATGTTCTGATCATAGAACTCGCCACCACCGCCAGGTACATCTGATTTAATGTTAAGATTTCCGTTGGCGTCAAACTTCATCAGGATTAAATATGAACCCGATTCAGGCGTTGGCTCGTATTCGAGGTGCCAGCCGTTTGCCGGCCCAACGAGATAGCTCCTTAGTTCCTCTTTGGCGATCGAGGTCCTTTCTTCCACAGAAGGCAAATCGTTGCCATCGTCACGGCACGCGATCAACGCTATTCCTACAATCCCGATATATAAGAGCCTCTTAATCATCTAATTTAATCTTGACTGTACGGCAGTCCTTACACTATTCAAATCAATATTCACCACTTTTTTGTAGTGCTCTACAACTGCAGTCAGTTTTTGTCTGATCAGCTCTCGACCCTGGTTTCGCTGCTCGCAAGATGCAGTGGCACAACTTGGCTCATCCATCATGAAGTTGGCTGCAAAATCCGGATCCTGAAGAAAAATGGCGACCGTTTCCGCAAAGTCTTCATTGGGTGAACTGGTAGCGTAAGGGGTAACAAACCCTCTTATTAATGCTTCCTCATTCGAAAGTGTAAACCACGATCCTGCACTGGTGTAGCCTGTCTGCGCAATCTTTTCGAAGTCGGTCGGAAGCTTGTGTTTTTGATGAACGATATGGGCAAATTCATGATAGACAGTTTGCAACTGCAGTGAACGCCATGCGTCATCGTTTGGGTCAATGCTGTTCACATCTGTGAAGGTAATTTGCGCCCCGGCATCCGCTGTTCCTAACGTTACAGTCCCATCCTCATTAAAAATCAAACCTCCCAGGAAAACTACTTCTGAAGGAACGTGGGCCCTGAAATAGGCTTCGCCATTTTGTACCTCAAGGAATGGGTCTATCCAGAAATTCTGTATGAAGTCCAGCATGGGGTCAACTACAGAAAGTTTTGGTGGAGTAACGCGTTGAGTAGGTTGTATGTAACGATCCACAAATTTGTAACGGATGGCCATTCCGTACTCAGCTCTAAACTCCTCATCAATTCTGATGTCAAGTGCGGTGGTGAGTTCTGCGTCTGATGGAGTGACGGGTACATCGAGTGTTTCATCAGGGTAACACCCATACATGACAGTTGCAAATATTGTCGCGAGTGCAGTCGCAACAAGAGGGTGCCGTCTTTTTGAATGTTTCTTTGCTTTCATCGTGGGTTAGGTTTTAGTCCAGCCACGTCTACAGCTGATGTCGGAATCTGTAACACTTTCCTTAGGTCGTCATCCTCCAGCTGAACGGTGCTGCCATCAACCAAGACATGCTCAACCGGGATTTCAAAACGCTTGATGTCGTACCAGCGCATACCTTGTGTGATAAATTCTCTTCTTCTTTCGTTAATGACATATTCGATAACGACAGCTCTGTTGCTGATGGTAGGGATCGTGCCTACACCATAAAAATTACGTAAG
>DAORAG010000224.1:0-5417 GCA_035344095.1 Cyclobacteriaceae bacterium
TACTCCTTCTTCAACAACGGACAAATCTTGTATCGTTCATCCTTTGTGTCTTCATAGACTGCTGAAAGCAGTTCATAAATATTGTGCAACCCAATTATCTTACTCCACTCAAATGGACCGTAAGGATAATTGGTCCCCAGTTTCATTCCAAGATCGATGTCCTCTCGCGAAGCAGTGCCCTCATGAAAGGTGTAGTAGGCCTCGTTAATGATCATGAAGACAACCCTTGGTGTAACCATTCCTACACGATCATCAACCAGGAGATGTTTAGTTTGCAATTGTTCACAAACGCTTTGCAATTTCTCCTTGTCCTGGTCTCGCCATATTGTGGTTTCTAGAATTTCGCGATTCAAAAATGAAGGCAAGCCATTAAAGCCAAATAAAGTACATGAGATCTTACCCTTAAAGCCAACAACCAGGTTGAGCAATGAGGTCTTTGGCGTGTTAAGGAACGCAATCACCTTGGGATGGTCACGATAAACCTCCATTTGCTCCGGGTGTTTATCAATAATGAAATCAAAAATGATGTCACTATTTCCAAAAAATTTCTCGGCCTCTTGATGACTGTTGACCGCCCGATAAGAATGTGCAGGTCCGAATTTAGTCTTGCATTCGTCCAGCGAGCTATCTTTTCCAATTACAAGAATATTCATCAGAGGCGATGGGGTTGGATCAATTTTTTTGATATTTGATCAAAAGTAACAAACACTCCGTTATGTCGAAAGAAGTTGTGTATTCTACCAAAGCCCCCGAACCTATAGGCCCATACAGCCAGGCTATTAAAGCCGGCAATACTCTTTTTGTCTCCGGACAAATTCCCATTGATTCGTCAACCGGAAAAATTGATGACGGTGATATCACTTCACAAACAAATCAGGTGATGAAAAATCTTGAGGCCATCCTTACAGCAGCGGGAATGAGCTTTGCCAACGTAGTTAAGTGTTCAATTTTTTTGTCAGACATGAATGACTTTCCTAAGGTGAATGAAGCCTATGGAAAATATTTTCAATCCGAGCCTCCGGCTCGTGAAACGGTGCAGGTAAGCCGGCTACCTAAAGATGTAAATGTTGAGATTTCGTGTATAGCCGTGAAGTAACAATCCTCCCCCACTTTCAGGAAACTGTTATTTCCAATCAGTCCAGCGAATACATCACTACAAAAATATCCGCGGCCACGTCATCAAAACTTTTGCTGCAACCCCGGCACGATCCAACCCATCTTTTTACGGGCTGGGTTCGCGATGGGCGTTTTAGAATTTCGTTAAAAATCAATCGACCTAACAACTACCTTCCACTGGTCATTGGCAACGTAGAGCCGACCTCAACTGGTAGTATTATTTTTCTTTCCTATCGCCTGTTTCCAACCACAAAACTTTTTTTGATCTTCTGGGACCTGTTTATCCTGATCGTTTTCATTGCTGTGGGCTATCAATATCAATCCGTTCTCCATGGGGTGATAGGTGTGGTATTGGTAGCTTTTATACACTGGATTGCATGGTCGAATTTCAATCTTCAACTCAAAGAGACCCGCGAGCTACTTATCAACATCCTCATTCATTAGCTGCTAAAGGTTGTTACCTTTGTGTTCAGAACTTGAGGTATATCACAGATGCGAGAAGTACGAGTACGTTTTGCCCCCAGCCCAACCGGTGCTCTCCATATCGGTGGAGTCCGAACGGCATTATATAATTATCTGTTAGCCAGAAAGCACAACGGCAAGATGATCCTCCGAATAGAGGACACTGATCAAAACAGATATGTGCCAGGTGCTGAAGAGTACATAAAAAGATCCCTGCAATGGGTCGGTATTGAACTCGATGAAGGCCCCGATCAGGGTGGTCCGTATTTGCCCTATCGGCAATCAGAGCGGAAAGACATTTATCAAAAATATGCACAGCAGCTGATTGACTCCGGTCATGCATATTATGCCTTTGACAGCGCGGCCGAATTAGAAGCCATGCGTGAGCGGCTGAAAGACAAGAATTCCAATCCGCAGTATGATAGTACCACGCGGCTGGAAATGAAAAATAGTTTGACGCTGTCAGAGCCGGAAGTAACTGAAATTCTTGCCAGTAGACAGCCTTATGTCGTTCGGCTAAAAGTGCCAGAAGCAGGTGAGGTTGTGCTCAATGACCTGATCAGAGGCGAAGTGAAGGTTCAAACTTCTCAAATAGACGACAAGGTGTTGATGAAATCTGATGGCATGCCGACCTATCACCTGGCCAATGTGGTGGATGACTACACAATGAAAATTTCACATGTCATTCGTGGTGAAGAGTGGCTTCCCTCTGCCCCACTCCATGTACTCATTTATCAGTTTCTGGGCTGGAAAAGTGACATGCCTTCTTTTGCTCATCTCCCGTTATTGCTCAAGCCCGATGGAAATGGCAAACTAAGCAAGCGGGATGCTGATCAACTCGGATTTCCCATCTTTCCGCTTAACTGGACTGACCCAAAAACCGGAGAACTTGCTGAAGGTTTCAAGGAACGCGGATATTTACCTGAGGCGTTACTCAATTTTCTTGTTTTCCTCGGATGGAATCCTGGAACAACACAAGAATTATTTTCGCTAGATGAATTGATTAAAGAATTTGAGATTGAGCGAATCGGTAAAGCAGGAGCAAAATTTGATATTCAAAAAGCGAAGTGGTTCAATCAACAATACCTGCGTGCAAAACCTGACGAGTACTTGGTTCAAGTGTTAATCGATGGATTGAAGACAAAGGGTATCGATTGCACACGAGAAAAAGCTTCAATGGTTGCATCTGCTCTGCGAGATCGGATCACGTTTCCCCAGGACCTGACCGAATTAGGCCTTTTATTCTTCGTTGCCCCCACTTCATTTGATGAAAAAATTGCACAGAAGAAATGGAATAGCGAAGCAATCAAAGTTGTTGATCATCTTTACAACCAGCTGCAAACTTTTCAGGGTCAGTTCGATGCAAGTTCTGCTTCAGCTCTTCTCGAAAAGGCCACGACTGAACTTGCTATCGCTCAGGGAAAAATAATGCAAGCCTTGCGCCTTGCGCTGACTGGTGGCGGTGCGGGACCAGACTTGATGCTGACCATGGAGATATTGGGACCGAGAGAAGCAGCCGCCAGATTGAGCTTTGCGCTTCGTACTTTAGGTAGCAAGGTCAATTGACACTAACTTTAAATATGCAATGCATCAAAGTATGACAAAGAAATCTGACAAACCGAGTAAAAAACAAGCCAAGCCCCGGGTGCATAGGGACCTTGATGGCCTGGAGATCTCGATTAATCAATTTGGAGAAATCAAATCCAATATGGACATCGAAAAGGTCAATCAATTTCTGGACAAAAACGTTGAAGACAAAAAGTTGATTGAACGTGAGGAAACGCTGAAAAAAAAGACTTCAAAGAAGAAGAAATGACATCAGAATAATTTTGGTACGAGCGCAGGCACCTCCTTTCGATAGACTGCGTAGTCATCACCAAAAATTTTTAGAAGTTTTCGCTCCTCCAGCCAAATACCAATGGGCAGATATCCCAAAATACATATCGTTGACATCAGGGTTGGAAGGTTAGGACTGAACAAGAAGAAGCCAAAAACGATCAAGATAGTGGCACTGTAGATTGGGTGCCTGACGTGCTGAAGCAAACCTGACTTAATAAAAGTATCCGCCTCTTTGCTTACACCAAGGAACGAAGACAAGTCATACGTCCTGAATGAAATCTTTAATATTATCGCACCAAAAGCTGCAAGCACCAGGCTACCATAACGCGCTATACCTTCCTTCTGAAAAAAATCCTCCGACTCGATGTTCGCATTGTAATAGAATAAAATCAGCAGACCTGCAGTTGATAGGATAACATAACCCAAACGGTAATACCTTGAAAGGCGAGGAAACCTGTTGTGTATTACTTTCTTGATAAGGTCAGAGGCTAAAAAGCTGTGCAGAAAAAAATAGGTTATCCAACCGAATGTCAATATCGCTAGTTGCATTAATCTAAAATAGACGAAAGATTGGTAATTGCAGCAATGCTCACATCCGCTTATCATTTTTAGATTTCCAACTTAAAACATTCCGATAAAGGTCTTTACATTTGACATTCTCCTTTTCCCATGGAAACGATTAAACTAGGCATTATTAGAGAGGGCAAAGTTCCCCCGGACAAACGGGTGCCCTTTACTCCCCTACAGGTTGTAGAAATTGAACAACGCTACCCCCACGTGAAGGTGATTGTACAAGAAAGCGCGGTGAGGGCATTTACTGATGACGAATATCGAGAAAAAGGAATCGAAGTGTCACCGAGCGTTGCGGACTGTGACATCCTTATGGGGATCAAAGAAGTTCCGATTCAAGATTTGGTTCCAAAAAAAACCTATTTATTCTTCTCTCATACTACCAAGAAGCAACCTTACAATCGGAAGTTGCTACAAAAAGTGCTGGAAGATAAAATCCGTTTGGTGGACTATGAGGCACTTAAAGATAAGCTGAACAATAGACTTGTAGCATTCGGTCGATATGCAGGTATTGTTGGCGCCTATAATGGGCTTCTTACTTACGGAAAGCGTTATAATCTATTTTCAATACGTAAAGCAAGCGATTGTTTCGACATCAACGACCTTAAAATTGAATTGCGAAAGGTAAAACTTCCCGCAGTCAAAATAATCTTAACTGGAACAGGACGTGTTGCCAAAGGAGCAATGGAAACACTTGATAGTGCGGGTATTCGCAAAGTGAACTCAAAAGATTTTCTAAGTCAAACATTTGATGAGGCTGTTTATGTGCAAATCGGAAGCCCCGACTATCACAGGAGAAAAGAAGGTGGGCAATTCAATCGGGAGGAGTTTCATCAAACACCAGAGAAATACGAGTCGACCTTTCTACAATATGCTAAAGAGGGAGACCTATTGATCGCTGGCGCTTTCTGGAATCCCAAGGCCCCGGTGCTCTTTACTAGAGAGCAAATGACGAGTTCCGAATTCAAGATCCGAGTGATCGCTGACGTTACCTGCGACATAGAAGGATCTATACCCGCAACAAAAAAGCCGAGTACAATTGTTGATCCCATCTATGACTACAATCCTAAAACGGACACTGTTGAAGCTCCACTCAGTAATCTAGACTATATCACTGTAATGGCTGTGGATAATTTGCCATGTGAACTACCCAGAAGTGCTTCAGAGGAATTCGGAAGAGACTTGATTGATAAAATTATTCCTGCGCTCGTCATTTCCGATAAAGATGGAGTGATCAAACGCGCGAGCATTACAAAAGGCGGAAAATTAACTGAACCTTTTCTTTACCTCACGGATTATGCCAGCGGTAACTAAGCCTTGCTTGCAGCCCAGCTTGCAATTTGACTGCGAAACCAACTATCTGCAGACTCTGTCCACTTGAAGTTGTCTCGAATGTATTCCATAGTGTTCTTTTCAACATCAGTGTAAAC
>DAORAG010000225.1:0-5404 GCA_035344095.1 Cyclobacteriaceae bacterium
CGGAGCTGCAGGAGGTGGAGTTTGGAAATCAAGCAATGGTGGAGCATCCTTTCAACCGATTTTTGACGAGCACCCGCAGTCTATTGGTAAAATCAAACTGGATCCGAAGAACCCGGATAATGTTATCTGGGTGGGGACCGGAGAAATTTGGACGCGCAACAGCGTATCGGTTGGAGATGGTCTCTATAAGTCCATTGACGGTGGTGTTACCTGGGAGAAAAAAGGCTTTGAAAAATCAGAACGCATCAGCGGTATCGAGATCAACCCCAACAATACCAATGAAATGTATGTGGGTGTTCTGGGTGCACTGTGGGGAGACAGTGAAGAGCGCGGTGTGTATAAGTCATCAGATGGGGGCAACACGTGGAACAAAGTTTTGTATGTAAGTCCAAACACCGGATGTGCGGACCTGGCCATGGATCCTAAGGATCCAAATACATTGTATGCCAGCATGTGGGAGTTCAGACGGACCGGTTGGGGCTTTAGTTCAGGCGGTTTAAACAGCGCATTGTACAAGTCGACTGATGGTGGAAAAAACTGGACAAAGATCCACAAAGGATTCCCTGCGGGAAAACTGGGAAGAATTGCTTTCGCAGTAGCGCCTTCCGATCCTAAAATATTATATGCCGTTATTGAATCAGAAAAGGACGATACCAAAGGTCTCTATCGAAGTGATGACGCAGGCGCCAACTGGACACATTTGAACAAAGACTTCGGTCTTGTGGTCAGGCCGTTTTATTTCTCAAGGATTACAGTTGATCCACGAAACCCTGATGTAGTCGTGAAGGCGGGGCTGTTCGGATCCATTAGCCGAGATGGTGGAAAGTCATTTAGAAACCTGGGCAACATGCACGCTGACATCCACGATATCATTTTTGATATAAAAAATTCTGACAGGATGTATGTGGCATGCGATGGCGGAGTGTATCGCACCTGGGACGGAGCTACTACAATGGAAATTGTTGCCAATATTCCTGTTTCTCAGTTTTACCACCTCAGTGTGAGCGATGGTGATCCATACTATATATATGGAGGACTTCAAGACAATGGCTCCTGGTACGGTCCATCGCGATCTCCTGGAGGAGTGGAGGCACGCGACTGGCATAGCGTGGGCTTTGGTGATGGCTTCCGGGTGTTAAAGCATCCTGCTAAGAATATTATCTATTCTGAGATGCAGGGCGCTGAAAATGTATGGCGTTACGATATCGATAGGAAACAGTCAAAGACCGTGCAGCCTCTTGCGGTGCAGGGCGACCCTAAGCTAAGGTTCAACTGGAACGCGCCAATGGCTGTGAGCAAGCACAATGCTGATCGGTTTTATATGGGAAGCCAGTTTGTTCACAAATCGAACGATATGGGGGATACGTGGGTGAAGATCTCACCAGACCTTACCACCAATGATCCAGCAAAGCAAAATCAGGAAGATTCTGGGGGTCTGTCCAAAGACAACTCGGGAGCAGAGAATCACTGCACTGTGTTTACAATTGCGGAGTCTCCACTGGATGAGAATGTGATTTGGGCAGGCACCGATGATGGCAATGTGCAGGTGACGCAAGACGGAGGAAAAACCTGGACCAACACGGTCGCCAACATTGCAGGACTACCCAAGAACACCTGGTGTTATCATATTGAGGCGAGCGCCCATGATAAAGCAACAGCATATGCCGTGTTCGATGGGCATACACAAAATGACATGAAACCATATGTGTATAAGACGTCAGACTACGGCAAGACCTGGAAGTCCCTGGTGACACCTGACATTTATGGGTTCACAAGAAGTCTTCAGGAGGATTTTGTAAAACCAGGTTTATTGTTTCTGGGCACAGAGTTCGGGCTTTACATATCAGTAGATGACGGTAAAAACTGGAGCAAGTTTACCAACAATATGCCTGCCACCGCAGTTCATTATATAGAGATGCAGAAGAATACGAATGACCTGGTGATGGCAACGCACGGTCGTGGAGTAATTATCATTGACGATGTTAGTCCTCTCCGGGAAATTGATCAGGAGGTATTGAATAAAGAGGTGCACTTCTTCAAAACCAAGCCGATGGTAATCTTGGAGGAGACTGACTTTGGGCGTACAGCTACGGAAATGGAGTTCGTTGGCGAAAATCCATCGTTAGATGCCAAGATCATCTACTACCTGAAAAAGAAACACATCTTCGGAAAGATGAATCTGGAGATATTCAACCAGCAGGGAGAACGAATGATAGAAATCAGTCCTGGCAAATCTAAAGGAATCAATGTAGTGACCTGGAACGGACTTACCCGACAGCCAAAAATGGCCAAAGCAAAGACATTGTCGTTCGGTGGATTTACTCCCATGCGCGCGCCTGCTGGTGACTACAAAGTGGTGATGACAAAGGGTAAGGAGACTTATGAAACTTCGCTGAAACTGATATCCGACCCAAATTCAATTTGGACTGACAAAGATAGAGCGAACCTCAACGCTGTTTCAAGAAAGCTGTTTGACATGAGTGAGGAGTTGGCCTATATGGTGTACGAAATCGATGAGACTATTGCGCATGCTGAGAAAGTCGCAGCTACAAGTGCCAGTGCCAAGAAGGTTTCAAAACCACTTATTGATGAACTCACCAAGTTAAAAGAGTCATTGGTGATCACTACGGGTGACAACTACGTAGGTTCGTCAGATCCTCAACTAAGGGAGAAGATTGCGACACTATACAGCAAAGTGGCGTCAGGATTTACACCTCCATCAAGTTCTGAGATGGAGAACCTGAAGTTGCTTGAGGATACTTTCAACAAAGCCAAGTCGGACTACTCTTTAACCAAGAGTCGAAGAATCGGCAAGCTTGAAAGTGTAGGGGCGAAGAGTGGCGTAGAACAGCCTAAGCTCATGACCTTCGAAGAGTTTTTGAATAACTAATTAGCACATCCAATACTTCGAAATCCCCGGCAGTAATGTCGGGGATTTTTTGTTTTGTGAAGAACCCAATGGTTTCAATATTTGTACTAGTACTTGAAACCAAAATATATGACAGACATAAAACAGAAGATCGCGCTGATTACTGGAGGTAGTAAGGGTATTGGACTCGGTATCGCGAAGGCGCTATTAGAAAAGGGTGCAAAGGTGGCCATCACGGGTCGTGATGAAAAGTCAATAGAGGATGCTCTGAAAACGCTGAAACTGATTGACGGTGCAGAGGTAATAGGAATCAAGTCGGATGTAAGAGAAAAATCATCATTAGATAGTGCCGTTAGTCGGATCATCAAAACCTGGGGGCGACTGGATGTAGTAGTGGCCAATGCAGGTGTGGGTCACTTTGCATCGATTGATGAAATGGATGATAAACTCTGGCATGAGACGATAGATATCAATTTGACTGGTGTGTTTAACACCGTAAAGGCCTCCGTTGAGGAGTTGAAGAAAACCAAGGGTTATATCATCACGATTTCCAGCCTGGCAGGCACTAATTTTTTTGCTGGTGGTTCGGCCTACAACGCCAGCAAGTTTGGGCTCACCGGGTTCACACAGGCGATCATGCTCGACTTAAGAAAATATGGGATCAAGGTGAGTACCATTATGCCAGGGTCGGTAGCTACTTATTTTAATAACCATACACCTGGTCGCAATGACGAGTGGAAAATTCAAATCGATGATCTTGGGAAAGTTGTAGTCGACTTGCTTGAGATGAATCCCAGAACACTGCCAAGCAAAATAGAGATCCGACCTTCAATGCCTCCTGGCGCTTGATCACCTATGTTCAATTTCTTTGGAAATAAGAGTGACCAGGTCAAGGTCAATGACCAGGTTTGGATGAATGCTGATGCAAAACGCAAGGCCATTGTGAAAATGGCGCAGGCGAGCAACAACTGTCATTTTGTATGTTGGTTTGATAAGACGCGGGAAGGACTGCAGGACGTATTACAGGCGTATCAGGTGGAGGCAAAGCTGAGCATGGCCGATTTGGTTGTTCAACAAAGTACACCAGTGTTATGGCTATTTGTTGAACATTATCCTTTGGTCGATAAGGAACAAGAGGTTTTTAAAAGGTTGGGGCTTTCTGATGTCCCTGTTCTATCGTCACTCGATGAGCCCTTCTTCCAGCATTTTAGTGGAGAGAGAATGGTCACCTTGATGCAGCGGCTTGGGATGAATGAAGATGAGATCATCGCGCATCCCATGATCACCCGGGCAATAAAAAATGCACAAAAGAAAATAGGGCAGGAGGTAAGGTCGGAAAAGAAGGCGAGTTCACAGGAAGAATGGTACAGACTGAATCTTACAAAGCCACTTTAAATGCTCGATTTGGGGTTACAAAAACATTCCTGAATAGATGAATCATTGGTAGTACACTTGTATGTTTTTTGCCCATGAATGTCCCAAATATCTTTTGGCCACCCTTCTCAATCGGCTATTTTTACCCGACAGGTACTAGTTGAACCTATCGAACAAGTCGACTAATCTAAGCCATGAATTTTATCGGTAGGCCGTTGTACATACTCATGTTTTGCGCCCTCGCGTTAACGCGATCCGGGAACGCTACCGTATTTACTCCCCAGTCCGATTCACTCCTTACCCAATGGCAGCAGGTGGCAAATGGTCACCTGGATTTAACCGACAGCGCAAAGGTGTCATTGCTCACTAGAATTGGTGAATCAATACAATTTCACTCCCCCGACTCAGCGCTGACCTTTTATGAAATCGCATACCCGATAGCGCGAGAACAGGGAATGGAACGCCAAATTGGAGACCTGCTTAATATGCGTGGGTATGTTCACTACATTCTCGGAAACTACGACCTGGCATTAAGTTACTTCGTTGATGCACTGGCCATACAGGAAAAACTTAACAATCTAATTGGCATAAGCAAAAGCCTGAATTATATCGGCCTGATTTATGAAACACAGCAAAACTACAGTCAGGCGCTGTTGTACCAATGGCGTTCTATCGTCTACTCGAAGAAGTCAGGAGATACTACCCGGCTTATAGCCAATTACTATAATATTTCTATCGTTCATGACGCCAATGGGGTACCCGATAGTGCGCTATATTATCTTGATATGGCGCAGGATTTGAGTGAGGCGCGTAGCAACCATCACATGTATTCTATGGCAATGAACAGGCGAGGAGATGTGATGTTCGATTTGGGTAGGTACGATGAAGCAGAGCGATTGTACCGCCAGGTTCTCAACTATCCATATTATAAAGACAACTGGGAAACGTGCTTTGCCAACTCGGGATTGGCACAAGTGTACATGAAGACCAACCAATATGATGCAAGTATTAAACATGGACTTGTTGCGCTTGAGGTGGCCCGACAAATGAAATCAAAGTGGGAGATTTCCAATGCAGCGCGGATTTTATTCGAATGTTATAAAGCGCAAAATGACTTTGAGCATGCATTGGCCATGCATGAGCTCTACAAAAGCTACAGCG
>DAORAG010000226.1:0-5394 GCA_035344095.1 Cyclobacteriaceae bacterium
GCAAGCCCTGATTGCTGGAATAGACTCTCTCAATCGCGAGGGCGTTTTCACTTCTACGGTTGATCAATTCAACTACCAATACCTGAGAAACGATAGCTGGGAATGGAGCCGCTCGGAAGAGAATTACAGCCGGCAACCTGTTCTCAAACACCTTTATAAGAAGAAGTCCGACTTTTTGTATTCCGATCTTCCCGAATTCGATATTCATGTGAATCCTGTCATTTACGCGGGGGCTGGCAAGGATGCTCAATCTGGTGAAACGCTTTACATCAGTTCTCGCGGGGTCGAAATCCGGGGAATGATAGATCGGAAGGTGGGGTTTTACACTTTCCTTACCGACAACCAGGCGAGACTGCCTGGTTACGTGAGAAGTGGAATTGCGCAAAATCCTGTTGTGCCACACGAAGGATTTTGGAAAGACTTTAAAGACAACGGTGTTGATTTCTTTCAGGCAAGAGCCTACATCGACTTTAATATCTCCAAACACATTTACATGCAGTTTGGAAACGATAAAACGTTTATAGGCAATGGATATCGTTCACTCATTTTCTCAGACTACGCTCCACCCACTCTTTTTCTGAGGGCCAATGTCAAGGTTTGGAAACTCAACTATCTGTTTCAACTCAATCGCGTTGCCGCTGATGCTCCCGGTTCGATTGGAGGCTCCGGATCTGGTAGACGGAGATACCCTGAAAAGTTTATGGCATTTCATCATGCCAGCGTAAACATTGGCAAGAAATTTAACCTTGGCTTCTTTGAGTCCGTGGTCTTCAGTCCCAAGGATAGTCTGAATGACAACACCTTTGATCTTGGGTATCTCAACCCTGTCATTTTCTATCGAGCTATTGAACAGCAGTTTGGCAGCAGCGACAATGTAATTCTGGGGATGGATTTCAAATGGCTACCGGTAAAAAAAGTATCGGTGTATGGTCAGGTAGTGTTTGATGAATTTCTGCTTGACAGATTAAAGGAAGGTTTGGGATGGTGGGCCAACAAGTTTGCGATCCAGGGTGGAGTAAAATATATCGATGCATTGGGCGTCTCTAATCTTGACTTGCAATTGGAAGGCAATATCGTAAGGCCATATACCTATTCCCATAATACGCAGTATGGAAGCTACACCAACTACCGGCAACCTTTTGCGCACCCGCTCGGTGCCAATTTCAAAGAGGTTGTAGCGATTGCACGTTTCCAACCCTTACCGAAGTTGAACCTGACGGCAAAAGCTATTTATGCAGAAGTGGGCAGAGATACATTGAACTCAAATTGGGGCAGTGATCTTCTGAAAAGCAATTCTACGCGCCAGCGGGAATTCGGGAATTTCATCGGCCAGGGTGTTTCCACTCAGATTCTTTATGCAGATTTTACTGCGTCCTATATGATACGCCATAATATTTTTATCGACCTCAAATTGATTCGAAGAGATCAAAGGGCAGACGCTGTATCTCAAACATCGAACACAACAATAACTTCACTAGCTTTGCGCTGGAATATAGGGCAGCGGCTCTATGATTTTTGACAGATGAAGACTTTCCAACGCATTCTGAGTTTTACTCCCAATCTGGGTCAACGCCTTTTTTGGTTTTTTACATTCTCTATTCTGGGCATCATTTTCGGAGCTTTCAACATTGTGTTGGTGATACCGATGCTCACAGTACTGTTCAACAGCGGCAATGTCGTTGACGTGCCAACGATCCCTGAGTTCACTTTGTCTGCCGACTACGTAACAGGCGTGTTCAATCACTTTTTTTACCTGATCATTCACGACTATGGTCGGCTCAATGCATTGATTTTTGTTTGCGGACTCATTGTTGTATGCGTGTTCCTTGCCAATGTATTTAGGTTTTTGGAACGAGTGGTGGCAACTAAAGTCAGGGTCGACCTCGTGCGAAATATCAGATTAGAGATTTTCAGCAATGTGTCACGACTTCACATCGGTTTTTTTAACAGCGAGAGAAAAGGGGATTTGATTTCAAGGTTTACCAATGACGTCCAGGAAGTAGAGCAGGCCGTGATGAATAGCCTGAAGGCTGTGCTGAAAGAACCCATCACGATCATTGTTTACTTTTCGATTTTGTTCACCATATCTGCAAAGTTGACCTTTTTTACATTGTTGGTGTTGCCGTTTACTGGAGGTGTTTTAGCGGAGATTATCAAACGACTGAAACGTCAGGCCAAACAGAGTCAGGAATCACTGGGAAGAATTGTGAATATCCTTGATGAAACCTTTGGTGGAATAAGGGTGGTGAAAGCCTTCAACGCGCGTCCTTTTATCATCAAGAAGATGGAGGAGGAGTCTAACTATTATCGCAAGGTAAATAAGTCAATGTCATACAAGAATGAACTTGCATCTCCTGTGTCAGAGGTGTTGGGCGTGATGATTGTGGCCGCAATTATTTTCTTTGGAGGTAACATGGTGCTTAGTGCTGACTCAACGCTAAAACCTGAAGTCTTTCTGGGCTTTTTGGCAATCTTTGCCATGATCATTCAGCCCGCAAAAACATTTTCAAATGGCATCACAGCCTTACAAAAGGGAACAGCTTCCGCGGCAAGGATTTTCGAAGTAATTGATACGCAGCCTGCAATACAAAGCAAGCCTAATGCAATTCAGTTGGATCAATTCAAGAGTGAAATTGAATTTGCTGATGTCACGTTTGCATACAATTCAGAGCCGGTGCTCAAAAATATCAACCTGAGTATTCCGAAGGGTAAAATGGTGGCACTGGTAGGACCATCTGGTGGAGGCAAGTCTACTCTTGCAGACCTGATTCCGCGGTTCTATGACCCTACCCAGGGAGAAGTAAGAATTGACGGAAAGTCAATCAAGGAGTATGAGATCAAATCGCTGCGGCAACACATGGGCATTGTTACGCAGGAATCGATTCTGTTCAATGACTCTATTTTTAACAACATTGCCTTTGGCATGCCTGATGCCAAAGAAGAAGAAGTGGTGCATGCAGCCAAGGTGGCCAATGCCCATGATTTCATAATGCAATCGGAGAATGGATATGATACCGTCATCGGGGAACGGGGATCCAAACTTTCAGGAGGGCAACGCCAACGGTTGAGCATAGCGAGAGCCGTGCTGAAAAATCCACCGATTTTGATTCTGGATGAGGCAACAAGTGCGTTGGATACGGAATCGGAAAAGCTGGTGCAGGAGGCCTTGTTTAATCTGATGAAAAGCCGAACCTCTATCGTAATTGCACACAGACTAAGTACCATTCAAAATGCCGATGAAATTATTGTCATTCAGGATGGGAAAATTGTTGAGCGTGGAACTCACGAAGAACTCACACGACTTGGTGGTGTGTACCGTAAACTCAGCGATTTTCAGAATACCGACAATAACTAACATTCGGCCCGTTTATGGGTCGGTGCCCATGCAAGGTTTTAGGGATAATTGCATTTTGCGTTTATTGCAAAAAGCCTAAGTTTGTTGACTAACCGATTTTGAATGAACAGAAGAAGGCTCATTTTCTTTGTCATCTTTGGCGTCTATCACCTTGTCATCTTCGTGTTCACCAGCTACATCGATGTGCAGAAGCAAGACCTGGGTGTTCTTACCAGCATGTACAAGTTTATTCATCTGTTTAAGTATGGTGCATTCCTTGGAATAGCGTTGTTTATCACCGATTTTGTCTGGTCCTGGCGTGAAAGGAAAGCAGCAGAAAAGGAAAATGAGGGGCTGAAATTCGAGATCAATACGTTGAAGGCAAAAGTCTACGACCTTCAGGAAGCTGCCAAGCCCGCTCCAGGAAATCAGTCGGAAGAAGATTCGCAATAAATAGGCTATGGACGTTCAGCGAACCATCAAAGAAGAGTTAACTCAGGCTTCAAGCGTCCTTTCTGTGTTTCTGTCTTCAGAGTCAAACTTGAAAACGATTGAACAGGCGGCTGACATCATGACGACCGCGATTCAATCTGGGTGTAAGATTATTTCCTGTGGCAACGGAGGTTCGCAATGTGATGCCATGCATTTCGCTGAAGAACTTTCAGGGCGATTTAGAAGCGATCGAAAAGCGCTGCCTGCCATTTCGATATCCGATCCTTCCCACATCACCTGCGTGGGCAACGACTATGGTTTCGATTATGTGTTCTCCCGATTTGTGGAAGGACTGGGAAATAAAGGGGATGTATTGCTGGCCATCAGTACCAGTGGCAACTCTGCCAATGTATTGCAGGCTGTAAATGCCGCCCGGCAAAAAGGCATGAAGGTAGTTGCCCTTACGGGAAAAGATGGAGGCAAACTGGCTCCTCTTGCAGATGTAAGTGTTGTCGTTCCTCACAGCGGGTTTGCCGACCGCGTTCAGGAGATTCACATCAAGGTAATTCACATTCTGATCCTGTTGATCGAGAAGGCGGTAGACTGATCTATTCATTTGCTTGGCAATCTTAAAAATCCTATAATCACATTCTTCTAGGATTGATTTTCAATGGTAGCAAAAACCTTCGGTAGTGCCGTACATGGCGTAGATGCGCAAACCATCACGGTGGAGGTGAATATCTCGCAGGGAAATAAGTTCTGGATGAGCGGCCTGCCGGACAATGCAGTCAAAGAAAGTCAGCATCGTGTGGAGTCTGCTATGAAGGGGATCAAATACCACATGCCTCGCACGAAGGTCGTGGTGAACCTTGCTCCGGCTGACTTACGCAAAGAAGGCTCCGCCTACGATCTGCCTATTGCACTGGGAATTCTTCAGTCGTCCGGCCAGATTTCCTCCACCTACCTCGACCAATACGTGATCATGGGCGAGCTGTCGCTTGACGGTCTTCTTCGCCCCATCAAAGGCGCACTGCCGATAGCCATTCAAGCACGAAAGGAAAAATTCAAGGGACTTGTCCTTCCCAAAACCAATGCACGTGAAGCGGCAATCGTGAACGACCTCGATATCATCGGAGTGGAAACGCTGAAGGAAGCTATTGATTTTTTTGAAGGAAAATTAGAGATACAACCGCTTGTCATCGATACCAGGGAGGTATTTAACGATCAACTCAACAATTACGACAGCGATTTTCGTGATGTGCAGGGACAAGAGAACATAAAACGCGCGCTGGAGATTGCGGCAGCCGGTGGACACAATGCCATCATGATTGGTCCGCCAGGTGCGGGAAAAACCATGTTGGCAAAACGATTGCCTTCCATTCTTCCGCCTTTGACATTAAACGAAGCATTGGAGACTACCAAGATTCACTCTGTAGCAGGAAAGCTTGGAACAGATGCAACGTTGCTCACCACAAGACCCTTTCGTTCCCCTCACCACACGATCTCAGATGTGGCGTTGGTGGGAGGGGGTGGTAATCCACAACCCGGAGAAATTTCACTTTCGCACAATGGCGTTTTGTTTTTGGATGAACTTCCGGAATTCAAACGAAGTGTGTTAGAAGTAATGC
>DAORAG010000227.1:0-5379 GCA_035344095.1 Cyclobacteriaceae bacterium
GTAGTGCTGCTTACCCCAACTCCCGATGTAGACCAATTGATGTTATTGACTCCGCTTTGGAAATTGAGATTCAGATCGATACTGCAAATGATGGGAGCGTAGGTACTGTTATTGTTACATACATCAAAGGCACCTAATCGAAAGCAATAAAAGTTTTGTTCCGGAGTGAGATTAGGTATGGTAACCGTATTTTGTTCGTACAAAGTGTTTAGTAATTGAAAATTGCTGGATTGATTCACTGCGATTTCCTGTCTGTATTGAATGTGTTGTTGTGTGTTGAAATCCAATTCAATACGTGCTGCATCCAATACGTCAAGCGAGTTGTATGAAGGCGCGGGTAAAGTGGGTAACGCATTAAACGTTTCGACTTTGGAATCGCAGTTGTCAGCCGAGTTAAGATTTCTGCCTCGCACCGTAATGGTTTTGTTACCGGGAGTGGCATAGTCGTGAAACGCAGTAGCATTATTTCCACTTGGTATGACAATCTCTGGTACGCCATCATTGGTAAAGTCGATCACCAATTGCTGATAACTTTTCTCAAGAACCTTTATGGTAACGTCCGAATTAGCACATGAGTAAATCTCAAATGCTGGCTCGATATTCTGCACAACCGTGATTGTAATTTCATCATCGCCTTGCCCTTGGTAGAGAACTTTGAGTTTGTAAGTTCCTGGATTGGTGTAGGTGTAAATGAAAACGTTAGTTACCTGCTGGCCATTATTTTCATAATCCATGTTGCATGGATTGCCTGCTGTGCAATTGCCCGCAAGAATATTGGTCAGTGTTATCGTGAATGGCGCACACCCTTTGATTTCATCAACCTGAAATCGCCCCTTCATGCTCACATAAGGTTGAGCATAAACTGCACCTACCCACAAGAGTGCTCCGCAGACCAGTGCAATTCTTTTACCCACGCTTAAAGTTTAAATTCCTTGAGAAATTTTTCCGCCTTCACCATATCATCGTGAAGTAAACGGTCTGTCTCTATAAACGGAACCCTGGCCCTGAAAGTATTGACGAATTCCTCCAAAACGGGCGAGGTTTTCAAAGGTCTTCTGAACTCCAAGGCCTGTGCAGCGGTAATCAATTCTATGGCCAGAATGCTGTACAGGTTATTGACTACCTTATACAACTTGGTTGCTGCATTGGCTCCCATGCTCACATGATCTTCCTGACCGTTGGAGGACACGATAGAATCTGCACTTGCAGGAGTACAAAGCTGCTTATTCTGACTTACCAATGACGCGGCTGTGTATTGTGGTATCATCAATCCTGAATTGATACCTGGATTCGCCACGAGGTAATTGGGTAGGTCTCGAGCGCCAGAGATCAATTGATAGGTCCTTCGTTCTGAAATACTTCCCAATTCTGCCAGACCAATGGCGAGGAAGTCCATCGCGAGGGCAAGGGGCTGACCGTGAAAGTTTCCTGCTGAAACGATTTTATCTTCATCCGGGAACACATTGGGGTTGTCAGTTACGCTGTTGATTTCTGTAACGAAAGTTTGTGATACAAAATCGATAACATCAGCCGTTGCCCCGTGCACCTGAGGAATACAACGAAATGAATAGGGATCCTGAACGTGCTTTTTTGATTGATTAATTAATGCACTACCATCGAGCAACTTTTTTATTTCAGCTGCGACACTCGATTGACCTTTGTGATGTCGAATCGCGTGGACTTGCGGATCGAAAGGTTCAATTCTTCCATCAAAGCTGTCTAATGAAAGTGCACCGATATAATTGGCGAGCTTCAGCAGCCGCTGCGCATGAAGGACAGCCCATACTCCGTACGCGCTCATGAACTGGGTGCCGTTCAGCAATGCCAATCCTTCTTTGGCTTTGAATGCGATTGGATTCAATCCAAGTTTCTTTAACGTAGCCTCACCTGTTATTTTTTTGTTGTCATGATATACTTCGCCCATTCCCATCAAAGGAAGCGTTAGATGGGCGAGTGGAGCCAGGTCTCCTGACGCTCCGAGAGATCCCATTTGATACACAACGGGAAGTGCTTTGTTATTATAAAGTGCGATTAAATGCTGAACAGTTTCTAGCTGAACTCCCGAATAGCCGTAAGCCAATGACTGCACTTTCAAAAAGAGCATTAAGTGAACGATCTCTTGTGGCACTTCGTCACCCGTACCACAAGCATGCGACATCACCAGGTTTTGCTGAAGCTTCCCAAGTTCGCTGCCGTCAATATTTTTGCTGTAAAGTGATCCGAATCCGGTGTTAACACCATACACTGGGCTTGTTGATTCTTTTACTTTCTTATCGAGATAGTCCCTGCACTTGATGATGCGCTTCTCGCTGTCATCAGATAGTTCAATGGCAAAATCAGAAGCCAGGAGTTGGCTAATCTGTTCCAGTGAAAGCGGTTCAGCAGAAATCGTATACGTCTTGCTCACTCAAAATTGAATTAATATTTCATCCAGGGTCAGCGACTGCTGATCACCCGTCTTCATGTTTCGGAATGAAAGCTTGCCCGACTTCATTTCGTCTTCACCAATTACGACTACGTACGGAATTTTTTTCTTGTTAGCGTAGTCAAGCTGCTTCTTCAGTTTGGTGACGTCTGGATAGATTTCTGCCGATATACCATCTTTCCGCAATTCTTTCAACGCGGTGAAACCGTAACTCATCGCTTTCTCGTCAAGATGCGCGATCAGTACTTCAGAAGAGACCTCCGTTTCGGGTGGAAAGAGATTTAGTTCTTCCATGGCATCATAGATGCGATCAAGGCCGAAAGAAATTCCAACCCCCGAAAGTTTTTCCTTCGAACCGAACACACCCGTGAGGTCATCATATCTTCCGCCACCACTCACACTTCCGATCGCTACGTTATTGATCTTTACTTCAAAAATTCCTCCTGTGTAGTAGCTAAGTCCTCGTGCCAACGCGATATCCAATTCGAACGAGTCTGCGTGAAGATCGAACTTCGACAGAATCTCAATCAGTGCCATCATGTCGTGGGTTCCTTTGCTGCCTTTTTCAGTGTTGCCCAGTTTCGTGTTCAAAAAATCAATTTTCTCAAGATTAGAGCCTTTGAAATTTAGGATTTGAAAAATCGTATGAATGCTGGTGGGTGAAAAACCTCTTGAAGTAAGTTCTTCCTGCACCTTTTCTTCACCGATTTTATCCAGCTTGTCAATTGCAACAAATAGCGCACTTTCATTTTCTTTCGCTTCTGCCAGTTCTGCCAGCCCGGACAATATGCCCCGATGATTCACTTTCACTGTGAAGTCCTCAATGCCAAGCTCTGACATCACCTCGCGGATCATCAATACAATTTCGGCTTCACAAATCAGGGAGTCTGTTCCGATGACATCGGCATCACATTGGTAGAATTCACGATAGCGTCCTTTCTGCGGTCTGTCGGCACGCCACACGGGCTGAATTTGGAAACGCTTAAAAGGAACAGTGACCTCGTGGCGATTCATCACGACATAGCGTGCGAAAGGGACGGTGAGGTCGTATTTGAGACCTTTTTCAGTGACATATGGGGTCGCACCTCTGGCATCTTTTGCAGCAAGTTTTTCCTCGGGCACATCTTTAAGGAAATCTCCTGAGTTAAGCACCTTGAACAACAACTGATCTCCCTCTTCACCATACTTTCCGGTAAGGGTAGAGAGATTTTCCATGGCAGGCGTCTCCAATTGCTGGAAGCCGTATTTCTCAAAAACACTCTTGATAATGCCAATGATGTACTGCCTACGGGCCATCATGGCCGGGCCAAAATCCCTGGTTCCTTTTGGTAGTGTCGGTTTTTCCATGCGCTAAGGCCAAAACTAACCCTAATTGGGCTGATTTGCATGATTTAGGCCTTTTATAAAGGCAAAATTATTTTTTAAGATTACAGGATTCTGCTATTTTTGCGGCCTCCTGCGAGATGCGGGGATTAACAAAAACGTAAGGCCATGTCAGTAACCAGATTGAAGCGGAAAGTAAGAAAGGACAAAGCAACTGCCGCCCGCAGAAGAACCGATTTAAAGAACCAGAACTTCAAGCCTGTAATGAAGTCGGTGGATGTAGAAAAAATCAAGGAGGAATTCAAAGCCAAGAAAGGCAAGTAATTCTTTTCTTAGAACATAAGTAAAAGTCAGCTCATTGTGGGCTGACTTTTTTATTTTATCGTTCCCCGCTTCCCCAACTCAATCACCTGCATATCCTGAACCTTTCCTTCAGCAAGTTCAAACCTCACAATGGTTTTGATGTGGTGAAAGCCATGATTGCCTGCCGCACCGGGGTTGAGGTACAGCATATTGTCAAACTGAGGATCGCGTTGGGCTTTCATGATGTGTGAGTGGCCGCAGATCAATAAATCTGGGGGATGACTTCTCAGTTGTTTCATAATGCGTTCGTTGTACCGCGGAGGGGAGCCAGCAATATGCGTGATCCACACTTCCACACCCTCACAAGTGAACATCCAATCTTCGGGAAATCGGTTGTAGATGGAAGAACTGTCAATGTTACCAAACACGGCCCTCACTGTTTTTACTTTTTCAAGTGTTTCGATGACAGCAATATCACCGATGTCACCTGCATGCCATATTTCATCAACATCCTTGAAATATTCCAGAATTTTCGGGTCAAGGAATCCGTGTGTGTCTGATAACAATCCGATTTTCATTTCCAATTCACTTCCAGTCTCAAAGAACTAACTTTATCCGAACATAGCAACATTAACTTCACATGACCGACTTTGCTGATTTCCTTGACTATTATGAAAAAGTGCGCGCGCGAACGTTAAGGGTAGCCGCATGTATTCCATCCGATAAGATAGAGTGGAAGATAAAAGAGGGAATGTTTTCATTGGGTGACATCCTGCGTCACCTTGGCGCAATTGAGAGATACATGTATGCTGAGAATGCGCAACTAAAACCTAGTATGTATAAGGGCTGTGGAACGGAACTGGCGAGTGGATTTGATAACGTCATTTCATTTTTGAACAAAACCCACGAGGAGTCGATGTCTATCTTTCGGTCGCTAGGTAATGAAGATATCAATCACAAGTGTGAGACTCCCGGTGGAGCTCAAATTACGGTCTGGAAATGGCTGCGCCTAATGCCGGAACATGAAATCCATCACAGGGGACAGCTGTACACCTACCTGTCAGTGCTCGGTGTAAAGACGCCACTGATCTACGGTCTTACGTCTGAGCAGGTGATTGAGCGGAGTTCGAACGGATAGGCTACGCAATAATCTTTCTCAGCTCATTGCGATAGGCAGAAGGGCTTTTGCCCGTAAACTGCTTGAATTCTTTATTGAAGTGTGAGAAGTTGTTGAATCCGCATTCGAGACACACCTGGGAAATGCTCGAAGTTTCCTCTGATAATAGCTTGGATGCGTGAACAAGTCGGTACTCATTTACAAAACGAGT
>DAORAG010000228.1:0-5379 GCA_035344095.1 Cyclobacteriaceae bacterium
ACGTGGAAACGTGCTGGATTTCACGATTCCAGGATCGCAGATTAGTCCATTTCATCATAAAGGCTTTTCAGCTCATTGGCTGCCTTGTGTTCATTTTTTTTCCTGCAAATCTGAATGCCCCGTTCTGCCACAATCTTAGCTTCTTCGAGTCGATTTTGTTCGAGCAGTAAATTGGCTGCATGGTAATAAGAAGGTATGTAGTCAGGGTGCTCCTTAATTAGCTTAAGCAGGATGGTCACCGCCTTATCCTGATCTTCTTGCATGAATTCAAGTGCCAGCGCATAGTGGTTGAATGGTTCTCCCGGATCGTCTTTGATATATTCTTCCAGAAGTTTTATACGCTCAATATTCATCCTCGTTTTGGCTAAACTGACTTCCTATTTTAGTATTTTATGCTTTATCTTGAGCGCAATTTACAAGGGTTTTGATAACGTTTTGATAATCATTTTGTTGGTATTGTATGAAGATATTAGTTTGTATTAGCCACGTTCCTGACACCACTTCAAAAATCAATTTTGTGGAGAACAACACAAAGTTTGATACCGCAGGTGTTCAGTTTATCATCGGTCCTTATGATGACTATGCGCTCGCAAGGGCTATTGAACTCAAAGAGTCGTCTGGAGCTACTGTAACCGTATTAAATGTAGGACTTGCCGAAACTGAGCCAACTATTCGCAAAGCCTTGGCAATAGGCGCTGATGACGCTATCCGTGTGAACGCCCATCCGACCGACTCCTATTTCGTTGCTACCCAGATCGCTGAACATGCAAAAGGATATGATCTGATCCTGATGGGGAGAGAATCGATAGATTACAACACAGGAGTGGTTCATAGCATGGTGGGAGAAATGCTCGGTTTGCCTTCCGTTTCTCCTGTGATGAAGTTGGATATAGATGGGACTACGGTGAAAATGCAACGTGAGATCGAAGGTGGAAAGGAAAGTGTGGAGGCCACACTTCCGTTGGTAGCTGGTTGTCAGGAGCCAATTGCGGAGTGGAAAATTCCAAACATGCGCGGAATCATGTCGGCTCGCACCAAACCACTCAATGTTGTCGAGCCGAAGGCAGTAGATGCGGCAGTACAATTTCAGAAATATGAACTGCCACCTCCAAAAGGAGCAGTAAAAATGATCTCGGAGGACAACGTTGCTGAATTGGTTACGCTGTTGAAGAACGAAGCGAAAGTGTTATAAAATTTTAAGCTGAAGAAAATTATGGCAATACTGGTTTTTATAGAGAGTGCAGAGGGAAAAATCAAGAAGACCTCACTTGAGGCAGTGGCATATGCGCACGCTATGGGCGACAAAGTTTCAGCAATTGCCCTGGGAACTGTGGACAAGGGTGAACTGGAGGCTGTTGGAAAATATGGCGCAACAAAGGTATTATCGGTTGCTGATGAACGGTTGAATCAAGGAGTGATCAAGGCGTATGCCAGTGTGCTGTCGCAGGCCATGGAAGCAGAAGGTGCCGAGACACTTGTGCTTGCCAATTCTTCTCTGGGCACGCCAGTGGCTGCCAGCGTGGCCATAAGAGTGAATGCCAGCCTGGCTTCCAACGCGGTCGAATTGCCAAACACCAACGGTGGGTTTGTGGTGAAACAAAGCATCTACACGGGAAAGGCATTTGCGCTGGTGGACATGAAGAAGCAAAAGAAAGTAATCGGTATTAAGAAAAATGCCGTGGAGTTGAAAGAAGTTGGTGGGAACGCTGAAGTCAGCTTGTTCTCGGCTAACCTGTCTGATGCAGACTTTGCAACAAAGATCACAGCCACCGAAAAGGCTACCGGAGAGATACTGCTGCCGGAAGCAGAGATTGTGGTTTCCGGAGGCCGTGGGATGAAGGGGCCCGAACATTGGGGCATTTTGGAGGACCTTGCCAAAGAACTGGGAGCGGCCACTGGCTGCAGCAAACCGGTGTCTGACATCGGCTGGAGACCTCATCATGAGCACGTTGGCCAAACCGGTGTTAAGGTGGCGCCTCAATTATACATAGCCGTTGGCATATCAGGTGCAATTCAGCACCTTGCCGGTGTCAACTCCTCCAAATGTATCGTTGTAATCAACAAAGATCCTGAGGCACCATTCTTTAAGGCAGCCGACTACGGAATAGTAGGAGATGCCTTTACTGTAGTGCCTAAGCTGACCGAAGCTATTAAGGCAGCGAAATAAGGATTAATACCAACTTATTATGGCAAACTTGATGGGTTTGTCAATATTTATTTAATTTCGATTTAGAGCAGCGGAGTTTTGAAGAAGATCAAACTGGAAATATTAGGCCTTTCCTCAAGTCAGTCACAAACCGGATCATTTGCCCTGGTATTGGGAGAAACAGAAGGGAACAGAAGACTCCCCATTATCATCGGGATGTTTGAAGCCCAGGCCATCGCCATTGAGATTGAAAAGATTATTCCCAATCGTCCCATGACGCACGATTTGTTCAAATCGTTTGCCAACAGCTTTAATTTTCATGTTGAGGAGATTGTAATTTCTGACCTGAAAGAAGGTGTCTTCTTTGCGAAGATCGTATGCACCGATGGGCTGAAGAAGCACGAGGTTGATGCGCGCCCATCTGACGCTATAGCGATAGGGCTGAGATTTGACTCTCCGATTTATACATTTGAGAACATACTGGCAGAAGCGGGTATTGTACTTACGGATGAAGAGGATGAGGAGGAGAAGATAGAAGCGAGGACCGAAGCGAAGGTAAAAGTGAAGAAAGAGAAAAAGGGAGACGACTTCAAAAACTATTCGGTAGACAAGTTGAATGAATTGCTGAAAGAAGCTATCGATAAAGAGGACTACGAGAGAGCAGCAAAAATCAGAGATGAACTAAGCAAGCGTAACTAGCGCAATCACTCACTTCGTTGATGGACTACCTAAGAGGCTTCGTTGGTTTGCTGTTCATCATCGCCCTGGCATTTCTCCTTTCCAAGAACCGAAGGTCAATCGACTGGAGGCTGGTAGCCGCAGGGATCATTCTTCAAATTGGTATTGGACTCATCATCGGTAAAATTGAAGTGGCACAAGCTGCGTTCAATTACCTCAGCAGCAAACTGGTGGTTTTCCTATCCTTTGCGCAGAAAGGCGCTGAGTTTCTCTACGGAGACCTCGCGAAAAACAGTGCCAACGACCCGAACGTTAAACATAGCCTCGGTTTCCTTTTTGCATTTCAGGCTTTGCCCACCGTTATCTTCTTTTCCGCTGTCTCAGCGGGATTATACTATCTCGGTATTCTGCAGAAAATCGTCTTTGGCTTTGCCTGGGTGATGGCGCGCACCATGAGACTGTCAGGATCAGAGAGCCTGGCAGCTGCGGCCAATATTTTTATGGGCCAAACAGAGGCTCCACTTTTAGTAAGGCCATTCATCTCACGGATGACCAACTCAGAACTTCATTGCCTGATGGTCGGAGGGATGGCCACCATTGCAGGCAGCGTGCTAGGTGCCTACGTTTCATTTTTGGGAGGAGGAAATCCGGATGAGCAAGCCAGATTCGCCAGCTATCTTTTGAGTGCGTCAATCATGAATGCTCCTGCTGCCATAGTGCTTGCAAAAATCTTCTTACCTGAAAACGAGCCGGAGAAGATCGACCGAAAACTGAAAGTGAACAAAGATCAGGTTGGTGTTAATTTTATCGACTCATTGGCAACGGGTGCCGCTGACGGATTAAAGCTGGCATTGAATATCGGAGCGATGTTGCTGACATTTATTGCCATCATTTATGCCATTAATTGGATACTGGTTGATGGCATCGGAAACCTCACCGGATTAAATGAAGTGGTTCGCGAGAGTACAAACGGGACGTTTCAGGGATTTTCACTTCAATATATACTAGGACAAATGTTCCGGGTGTTTGCCTTTGCCATGGGTGTTGACTGGAATGAGACCCTCCAGGTTGGCAGCCTGCTTGGTCAGAAAGTCGTTATCAATGAGTTTGTGGCCTACCTGAATTTGGCGGAGATCAAGAGCGCAGGGCTTCTCAGTGAGAAGGCCATCCGAATTTCCACCTACGCACTTTGTGGTTTCGCCAACTTCAGCTCTATTGCCATACAGATAGGAGGTATTGGAGGTATGGCTGCCGACCGGCAAGGTGACTTATCACGCATGGGCCTGCGGGCAATGGTAGCTGCCACGCTCGCTACGATGATGACGGCTACGATAGCCGGTGCGATCTTCTGACCAAATCACCATTTCAAAAATCTCATTACCTTCGCGCGCTATTTAGCCACCTATCAGATTTTGAGCGGGATGCTATTTGATTTTTTGTAATTACGCGCTGTCGCCATTTTTCATTGTATGTTTCGAACTGTACTGCTGTCTTTCTTAGCAATTTTTTCCGGATCGTTGCTCGCCAGAGATGCTGACCCCAGGCCGAGCTTTACAATCTATAAGACCTCCGAGAAAATCGTTTTGGATGGCGTGGTGGATGAGGCCGCATGGGAGAAAGCCGTGATCATGAGCGACCTCAGACAACAGTTTCCCTACGACACCTCAGCCTCCAGAGTCAGAACTGAGTTTCGTCTTACCTATGACGACAACTTCTTATACGTTTCAGCAGTTGCGTACGACAACAAGCCGGGTAAATATGTGATTTCATCCCTGAGAAGAGACTTCCGGGGACCAGGCCTGGATGGACTTGCTATCATTGTCGATCCATTTCAGGATTTGACCAATGGTTTTTTCTTCGGATTGAGTCCTGCGGGTGTGCAGCGCGAGGGCCTGATTTCAAATGGCTATATCCGAAGTGACGACCTCGATCTTTCGTGGGATAACAAATGGTACGGAGAAGCAAAGATTTATGACGACCACTGGATTGCTGAGTTTGCTATTCCATTCAAGACCTTAAGGTTCAAGTCGGGGGCCAAGAAGTGGAATGTAAAGCTATACCGGCAGGACAGTAAGGAAAACGAGCGGGCAGTGTGGCCGTGGACGCCACGTAACTTCGAGGTAGGCACACTCAATTATTCTGGTGAGATGATTTTTGATGAGCCACCTGCAGCGCCCAGCAGCAACGTGTCTGTCATTCCTTTTGTGGCAACCGCAGGAAGCAAGGACTTTATTAATGAAACGCCAACTCAGAGTGACTTTCAGGTGGGTGGCGATGCCAAGATTGCAGTGACGTCTTCTTTGAACCTGGATCTTACGGTCAACCCTGACTTTTCACAAGTGGAGGTAGATCAACAGGTGACCAACCTCGACAGGTTTGAAATTTTCTTTCCGGAGAGACGGCAATTTTTCCTGGAGAATGCTGACTTATTCTCTTCTTATGGTCATCCATTTGCCCGACCATTTTTCACCAGGCGGATTGGCGTGGCGCGCGACCCAAACACAGGTTCAAACGTGCAAAACCGTATCAACTTCGGGGCTCGGCTTAGTGGCAAC